>CALDHJ010000183.1 GCA_937941555.1 uncultured Granulosicoccaceae bacterium
TCGTAATCGAGGACCAGGCGGTGTCTGAACACATTGTGAACAACCGATTGCACGTCGGCCGGCGACACATAGTCGCGTCCGCTCAGCCAGGCATGAGACCGACTTGCAATATCAAGCGACAGGGTCGCCCGCGGACTGCAGCCATAGCCCAATGCCCGCGCCGCCTCACCTTGCCGCGTTGCAACCACCAGCGAGACCACGTAGCGCTTGATGCTGTCGGACACCGTGAGATCCAACACTTCCCGTCTCGCCGCGTCGAGCACCGCAAGGTCGAGCAGCGTGTCCGTCGCCGAGGCATCGTCGGGTGTCCGGACCTCACCCCGGTCTTCGGCGCGAACCAATTCGAGAATCTGCAGTTCATCTTCGGGTCGGGGGTAGTCCACCTCGACATGCAATAGAAAACGGTCCAGTTGCGCTTCGGGCAGCGCGTAGGTGCCCGCCTGCTCGAGCGGATTGCGCGTCGCCATCACGAGAAACGGGGTGGGCAAGGCGTAAGTCACATCGCCAACGGAAATCTCCCCCTCCGACATCGCCTCGAGCAGCGCGGACTGGACCTTGGCCGGCGCGCGGTTGATTTCATCGGCGAGCACGAGGTTGTGAAAGAGCGGTCCGGCCTTGAACTCGAAACTTCCGGTCTGGTTGCGGTAGATCTCGGTCCCGGTGAGGTCAGCCGGCAGCAGGTCGGGGGTAAACTGAATGCGCTGAAAATCCCCCTCCATCGCATTTGCCAGAACCCGTATCGCGCGGGTCTTGGCGAGCCCGGGTACGCCCTCGACCAGCACATGGCCACGTGAAAGTAGCGCAATGAGCACGCTGTCGACGAGCGCCTCCTGGCCGATGATCTTGCGGTTGAGATAGGCCTTGAGATCGGCAAACCGGCTTTGGGATTGGGTCACGGTGTCAGGCTCATGTCGTGTTGTCCATCGAGGCCCCCGGACCGGCCGAGGGACGGGTGCCGTAAGTATAGCGTTGCCGGTCGGCGCCCGAACCGCACGCGCTGCCAGCCTGGTCGAGGACAAAAGACCGTGAATCGGTTTGGTTGTTCCGGCATTTGACGTAAAATCTGTGCCGCTATCGCACCCACGACGCGTACGACTCCACTATCCTCCCGCCTGTTTCGAAGCTACACCACCACCATGTCTGAGATTGCCATTGTTGCCGGCACTGTGTACGGCACCGCCCAGTTTGTTGCCGAAGAACTGGCCCAGAGTCTGGTCGACGCCGGCCACGCCGCGACCTTCTTCGAGAACGCGGAGCTCGATACCGTGACGGACAGTTGCGATACCCTGATCGTCTGCAGTTCGACGACCGGCAGCGGAGATATCCCGGACAATCTCGCGGGCTTCCACAACGCACTCAAGGATGGCGCAAGCCTGAGCAACCTGCGGTTCGCCGTCGTCGCACTCGGGGACTCGTCCTACCTCGACAGCTACTGCGGTGCCGGCCACACGCTGCACGCGGCACTCGAAGACTGTGGCGCCGAGCCGCTCGCCGCGCCGCTCGAGATCGACGCCAACGAAGTCGACACCCCGGAAGACGTCGCCCTGCTCTGGGTCGAGGAATTGCTGAACCCGTGAGTTTTCGTTTCAGTCGCTTTGGCGAACACTTCGACAGCCGTCTCGGCACCCTGAGCCTGATGCAGGATCTCGGTGATGCAGCGGAAAACCCCGACACATTGATGCTCGGAGGCGGCAACCCGGCGCGGATCCCGGCGGTAGAATCCCGATTTGCCGACTACCTCACCGCGCTGTCACACGACACGGCCGGCACCACCACACAGCTCGCCGCCTACGCTGACCCGGCCGGCGATCGCCGGTTCCGGCGCGCAGTTGTGACCCTGCTGAACCGCGAGTACGGCTTCGGTATCAGTGAGCGCAATGTCTGCCTGAGCAACGGCAGCCAGAACGGGTTCTTCGCGTTGATGAACTTGCTCGGCGGCACGCGTGCTGACGGCTCGCTGCAGCGCATCCTGTTGCCGATGACACCGGAATACCTTGGTTACGCTGATCTGTGGGTCGACCAACCGGCCTTCGTGGCCCACCGCCCCACGATCGAGCTGCTCGATGACCGTCTGTTCAAATACCGGGTCGACTTCGATTCCATCAGTATCGGCGACGACATCGGCGCGCTGTGCCTGTCGCGGCCGACCAACCCCACCGGCAACGTCGTCACCGATGACGAGCTCAACCGACTGGACCGCATGGCGCAGGCTGCCAATGTCCCGCTGATCGTCGACAACGCCTACGGCGAACCCTTCCCCGGCATCACCGCACATGACATCACGCCGACCTGGAACGACAACACCGTGTTGTGCATGAGCCTGTCGAAAGTCGGTTTGCCCGGCGTGCGCACCGGCATCATTGTCGCGCACCACGACATCGTCGAACGGATCGCAGCAATGAACGCGGTCATGAACCTCGCTCCGGGCAACTTCGGCCCGACCCTGATGGCCGATGCCGTTGAGAACGGCGACATCCTGCGCCTGGCCCGCGAGCACATCCGCCCGCACTATCAGGCGATTTCAAAGCAAGCTATCAACACGCTGCTCGACGCCACGGCAGGCACACCGGTCCGGCTGCACAAACCCGAGGGCGCGATATTTCTCTGGCTGTGGGCTCCCGATCTCGGCGGCACGTCCGAGCAGCTCTATCAACGCCTCAAATCCGAAGGCGTCGTCGTCGTTGCGGGACACCACTTCTTCCCTGGTCTCGAAGGCGACTGGACCCACCGCCACGAGTGCCTGCGCATCAGTTTTGCCGGTGGCGCTGAGCCAGTGGCCAAGGCTGCCCCTCGCATCGCCCGCGCCATCAAGGAGCTCTACCCTTGAACACCCTCTCCATCGTCCCGGCGACCCCGGAGCACGTTGAGCAGCTGACCGAATTCAATTGCCGCATGGCGATGGAGACAGAGCAGCTCGAACTCGATCCCGACACCGTTCGACGCGGTGTCGGCCGCCTGATCGCCCAACCGGCAAACGGGCAATACCGACTCGCCGAACGCGCAGGTAACGTCGTGGGCAGCCTGATGCTCACCTACGAATGGAGCGACTGGCGAGACGGCAATATGTGGTGGATTCAAAGTGTCTACGTGCCACCCGAGCAACGACGCACCGGCGTCTTCAGCGCTCTCTACAACCACGTCATCGAGCTCGCTCGCCAGGACTCGGACGTGCGCTGTGTGCGACTCTACGTCGAACACGAGAACCACAATGCGCAGTCCACCTACACGGCGCTTGGCATGGTTGAAACCGGCTATCGTCTATACGAGGTCGGCGTATAGCGCAGCCGTCGGCAGCACAACAAAATCCGGCCCCGTCAGTCAAGAGCGTAGCGTCGCGACTTAGGTTACAGTCGCCTGCCGCGCTCACATGCGCAGACCGCCCGGAGCGGACTCACTGGGCACCACCGAGATTCCCCGAACATGCGCATCGTCTCTTTAAACGTCAACAGTATCCGACAGCGCCTGCCGCACCTGCGTGCCCTGGTCGAGTCCCACGCCCCGGAGGTCATCGGCCTGCAGGAAACCAAGGTAACCGACGACGACTTTCCGCTCGAAGCCGTCGAGTCGCTCGGGTACCACGTCGCTTTTCAAGGTCAGAAGACCCACTACGGCGTCGCCTTGCTGACGCGGACCGAACCGCTGTGCGTCATCAACGGGTTTCCAACCGACGCCGATGACGCTCAACGCCGCTGGATCGGCGCTGAAATCGAGACTGCGCAAGGACGCCGGCTGACGGTCTACAACGGCTACTTTCCGCAAGGCGAGAGTCGTGATCACCCGGTGAAATTTCCGGCCAAGGCGAAG
Source organism: uncultured Granulosicoccaceae bacterium (assembly GCA_937941555.1). Lineage (GTDB taxonomy): Bacteria > Pseudomonadota > Gammaproteobacteria > CALCKW01 > CALCKW01 > CALCKW01. The sequence goes on from CALDHJ010000183.1 coordinate 3,805, forward strand.
TTCTACGCAGACGTGCTCACACAGCTCAACGCTGACCACAAACCCGACGACGCGGTCGTGGTCATGGGCGACCTCAACATCGCCGCCGAGGACCGGGACATCGGTATCGGGCCCGACAACGTCAAGCGGTGGCTCAAGACCGGCAAGGCAAGCTTTCTGCCCGAGGAGCGCACGTGGCTGCAGTCGCTCTTCGATTGGGGACTCGTCGACACCTACCGCCGTTGTCACCCGACAACTGATGATTGCTTCAGTTGGTTTGACTACCGCTCGAAAGGCTTCGAGCGCGAGCCACGGCGCGGCTTGCGCATCGACTACATTCTGGCCTCCGCTGCGCTCGCAGATTCCGTTGTTGCATCCGGCAGCGACTACCTCATCCGGTCCATGGACAAGCCGTCCGACCATTGCCCCGTCTGGAGTGAATTCGATGTCTGACGCGCTCGCTATACCCGAGAGCTGGTTCTTTTTCGGCAGCCTGCTCAGTGCCGATGTGCGCCACGCGGTCATCGGCCGTGCAGTACCGGACGATGAATGTGCCGCCGTCACGCTCGATGGTTACCGCCGTGTGCGCGTCGCCAATGAAACCTACCCCGCGCTGGTGCCGGCGCAGAGAGAGTCGGTCGAGGGTATCGTGGTGAGCGAGCTGACGGCCGAAGAGGCCCTGCGAGTCATGTGGTTCGAAGGTGAGGAATATAAACCTGAAGCGGTTCTGGTGCGCTACCCGCGCGGTGGCTTCGATGAAGCCTTCACCTTTCTCGCCGCACCGGACTTGCAATTGACTGATGAAGCCTGGGACTACGACGCGTGGCTCGAACAAGAGCTCGAGCAGTATGTCCCGATGACCGACGAATGGATGTCCGGCTACGGTAAAACCGATTTCGCGTCCCAAAATGCCATCTGGCGAGACGCACAAGACTCCTGACAAAGAAACACAACACACCGGACACCGCTCAGAGCACTTACCGCTGCGCCACGCGGGCATGCTCCTGGGCGAGCAGCGCCATCTTTCGTGCAACGCCCCACCGATAGCCGCCGAAGGCCCCGGTCGAGCGAATGACACGGTGACACGGGATCAACACCGCAAGCGGATTGGCGCCGACCGCGTTGGCAACAGCGCGGTGACTCGACGGGCGCCCCACGCGACCAGCGAGCTGCGAATAGCTTGCACGCGCGCCGTCGGGCAGTTCGATCAAGGCTCGCCAAACCTGTATCTGAAACGGCGTACCGGCCAGCAACAACGACAACGAGCGGCGACCGTTCCTGTTGAAGACCTGATCAGCAACCAACCGGGTGCCCGTTTGGTTGCGGTTCAATTGAGCACCGGGCCACCGCGCCGTGAAATCAGATAGCGTCTGTTCGGTCGTGTCGGTGACAAAGGCGAGGCCCGCCACCCCGCGATCTGTCTGGCACACCACCATGTCACCAAGCGGCGTGCCGTGTACACCCCAGTCGACTGCGAGCCCGGCGCCACCGTTGCGGTATTCACCCGGCGTCATCGCCTCCACATTGACAAACAGATCGTGCAACCGAGAGGCACCCGACAGTCCGGTCGTCAGCGCGGCATCGAGCACGGTCTCGTTTTCGGCGAGCAGTTGGCGAGAGCGCTCGTGCGTGAGTGCCAAGATGAACTGTTTCGGGCTCAAACCAACGGCCTGCTTGAACACGCGCTGGGCGTGCGCCGGAGACAGATTCATTTGCGCGGCCACATCATCAAGCGTCGGCTGGTTCGCCTGGTGCTCGGCCATCCATTCAAGACAATTTGCAATGCGGGAGAAGTGGTTCATCTCGACCTCGGCAGAAACACCCAACGGACACCATGATGCAGCGCGAGTGGGATCTTCACCACCCGTTTCCTGCGCACGGTGACGCCACGCACTCAGCGCAGC
>CALDHJ010000184.1 GCA_937941555.1 uncultured Granulosicoccaceae bacterium
CACCGTCATCGGCATGGCGCTGTCGGTCCTCGAAGAAGAAGAACTTTCGACCCGCGCGCGCGGCGCGACCGACCGCATCTCACGTGCCAACGCCGACATGGTCGAGCTGACAACGGCACTGCTCACCCTCGCGCGCGAAACAGAGCGACCCGAATCGCAGGAAGACCCGATGCCGCTGATCAGCGAACAGGTCAACCGCTACGAAATGCTGGCATCCAAAAAGGGCCTGACGCTCTCGATGGTGATCGAACAGGAACCGTTGTTTCAGGTGCCACGGCACGTGCTCACCATCGTGCTCGGCAACCTACTGCGCAATGCCATCGACTACACCGACAGTGGCCAGATCACCCTCTGCGTGCGCGAGAGCGAGATCGCCGTGCGCGACACTGGGCCGGGTCTGACCGACGAGCAGATCGAGAAAATCACGGAGCCGTGGGTATCACTCGCCGGTCAGCGTCGCTCCGGCGTCGGCATCGGGCTGTCGATCGTCAAACGGCTGTGTGACCTTTGCGACTGGCAATTGCAGACCCGCAGCACGGTCGGCAAAGGCAGTGAATTCGCGCTCCTGATCGAAGCCTGAACGCAACACCTACCCCACCGCGCGGGCCAAAAATACAACTCGTCACCCAAGACCGTGAGAGCCGCTCCCAAAACACCCGAAGATGTGGCTGTGGGAGCCAAACCGATGGTGCGTCACACGCAGCGGCGATAGCCGATGTCACAGGGTTAAATCGACACACCGCATCGCGCGTCACGGACGCGCTCCCACAGGGGTGTGGGGCTGACACGGACACTGTGGGAGGGGCTGCTCGGCGAAGCCGACAGCGGCGATGCGGTGTGTCATCGGCACCGGGGTTGTGATTGACGCCAGCTATCGCGCCGTGTGCTACGCACGACGTCGCTCCCACAGGTTTATGGGGCTGTTACAGCCTTTGTGGGAGATTCTATGGTCACATGCAGAGGCGATGGTCGATGCCACAGCACCTCCCGAGACACTGCATCGCGCCTTGTGAAGGCGCTCCCACAAGCCCAGTGCCGCGCTCCAACTGTGGGAGCCATAGCGATAGAAACGCAGCGTCAGTCAGCCAGGCCCAGTTTCGCGCGAATATCACGGTCGCGTTTTTCGGGCAGTGGCAGGGGCCGGTGTTCCGCGAGAATGCGCCGCGCTTCGTCGCGCGCCCGCGTCCAGGCATCGCTCGCCCCGTTGAGGGCCCAGGTGCGCGGCTCATCCCGATCGGCGAGCTTGGGGTAGAAGTAGTCGCGTTGCATCGCGTCCAGCGTTTGCTGGCCACCGAGAAAATGACCCTCCCCGAACACCGCCTCGCGGATCGCCTCGAGGCTCAGCGTATCGCTGTTCACTTCAACCCCGCGCATCAACCGGTAGACGTGGCCCAGCATGTCGTTGTCGAGCACAAAGGCTTCGAACGACGCGCCGAGCAGACTCGCTGCCATGCCGCTCGACTCGTACACCATGTTGCAGCCCGACAACCCCACCGCCGTCGCACTCAAGGCCTTCTCCATCCCCATTTGCGCGTCGATCGCCTTTGCATCCGACATGCTGCACGCCGCGCCGGACGGCAAACCGAAGTGGTTGGACAGCTGGGCCGACGCCGCGTTGAGCAGGGCGATCTCGCCACCGCCGCCTGCAAACGCACCGGTGCGCAAATCGATCACCAGTGGCCAGTTGGAGAAGATCATCGGGTAACCCGGCTCGAACACATTGACCATCACCAGCGCGGCCAGGGTTTCGGCGAGGGTCGTTGCCAGCATGCCGGCCGGCGTCGCCGGGCTGGTAGCACCGGACTGGGCCGCGACGATGTTGTTGATGATCACCCCGCGGCGCATGCACGCAATCGCCACCTCCACCGCGTCCTCACCGTAACGCAAGGGTGAGATCACCGGGCTGATGTGCGCCTTGCAGAACGGCCGCTTGCGGAACTCGCCCTCGCCACCGAGCGCGTAGTCGAAGAGATCGATGATCGGGTCGACGTATTCCGCCAGTGTGAAGCTTGTGCCGACCGGTTTGCCGGTGTTGCGCAACAGCGCATACGCCGTTTGGCGATCGAGATCGAAATTGTCGGGCAGATCGGTCGCGACACAACAGCGCGTGAACCAACTGACGTTGGGCAACGCATCGATCAGCCGCGTGAAATCGTGCAGGTCGGCAAGCGTTGACGGCCGGTACACGGCGTCGTCGAGATCGAGTGTCTGTACCGCCGCCCCGCCGGTGCCGAAATACACCGCGTCGCCGCCGACCTCGATGTCGGTTGCCGGATCGCGACCGGGGTAGACAAACCGCTTCGCCGCACCGGCGACGATGTCTTCAACCATCGCCCGGCTGAACAGCAAGCGCTGATCGGCCGTGAGCGTTGCGCCCTTGGCGCAGGCCTGATCGATGAGCACCTGGGGCGCCTCGGCCATGCCGATGGTCGCGAGGATGTCAAAGGCCGCATCGACCAACTGCACGATATCGGCGTCGCTCAAGGGCCGGTATTGCCCGCCCGGCGGGCCCGGCGGCGCGGGGTTGACCGGGGGCGGGGCCGCCCGTTTCGCGTGCATGGCCTCACGCGCGGACTGCCCGCCTCGCCGACGCCTCGCCACTACGCACGCACCCGTGCATTCGACGGATCGTAGCGACAGGGCGCAACCACCTCAACCGCCCGCCGCTCACCAATCACATCGACGACCAGCGCCGTGCCCTCGGCCGCAAGATCCGGTTTTACATAGGCCAAGCCAATCGATTCCTGCACGCGGTAGCCGTAGCCGCCCGAGGTAATCGAACCCACCAGGGTATCGCCCTGCCAGACACTCGCACCGCCATGTGCCGGTGCGATGCCATCGCCGTCGAGCTTCAATGTGACAAGTTTGGCCCCGGGACCCGCTGACTCGGCGGCAATGAGCGCCTCGCGGCCCACGAAGTCGGGCTTGTCCAGGGTCACAAACCGGTCCAGGCCGGCCTCGAGCGGCGTGCGCTCGGTGATGATCTCGGCCTTCCAGTGGCAGTAGCCCTTCTCAAGGCGCATCGACTCGGTGGCCTCGAGACCGAACAGGCGCAAACCGAAGCCCTCACCCGCCTCGACCAATGTCTGCCACAGTTGCAACAACTGGCCATTGCCAACGTGCAGCTCATAGGCGAGCTCACCGGAAAAGCTGATCCGCATGACGGTTGCGGTAACCGACCCGAGCAGCGCGTGCCGCGCCGACATCATGCCGAAGCCGGACCAGTCTTCTCGCGGGCTGATCGCACTCAGGAGCTCACGTGCGCGCGCGCCGGCGATTACCAGCGTTGTGTGCGAGTCGGTCAGGGACGTGATCGACACACCCTCGCGGTTATTGGCTTCAAGCCAGTCGCGATCGTGCCACTCCGCCGCCGCGGCCGACCCGAACCAGAATTCGTCCTCGCCGAGCTTCGCGATGGTCGCCTCGCTCAGCATGTGGCCGTGCTCGTTCAGCAGGTAACACAACGACACCCGCCCGACCCGACTCGGGATACGCCCACAGACCAGGCGGTCGAGCAACGCCGCAGCGCCCTCGCCCTGCACGCGCATGCGATTGAAGCCCGAGACCTCCATCAGGCCGACGTTGTCGACCAGGTGCAGAACCTCGTCGCGGGCGATGGCGTCTTGCGCGTGCCAACGGTACCCGGTGCCGTGCGCTGTGGTCTCGGCCGGATCAAAATACAAGGCACGCTCCCAGCCATTGACCACCCCCCAGACCGCACCGGCGTCGCTGAGCGTCTGGTAGAGCGGTGTGGTGCGCGCCAGGCGCGCGGCCGGCCGGTGCTCGTGCGGCAGGTGGTAGTGGAATTCCCGCTGGTAGTCCTCAATCGCCTTGAGGCGGGTGTGTTCGAGGTTGCCCCACTCCGTAAAGCGACGCGGGTCGAGACTCCAGGCGTCCCATTCGCACTCGCCGTGCACCATGATCTCGGCCAGTACCTTGCCGTGACCGCCGCCCTCGCCGATGCCTGCGCGCAGGCCGGTGCAGGCAAAATAGCCGGGCTCACCCGGCACCGGACCCACCAGCGGCAAGCCGTCGATGGTGTAGGTGATCGGCCCGTTGACGACCGTGTGGATGCCGGTTTCCTGCAAGCACGGCATGCGCTCGAAGATCCGTTCCATGTTGTCGAGGCAGCGATCGAGGTCCGACGGGCACAGCGCCTTGGTGAAATCCGGGTCGATGCCGTCGAGCCCGAAGGGCACACAATCCTGCTCGTAGACGCCGACCAGCAAGCCGTGCTTTTCTTGGCGGCTGTAAAAGTCGTCGGCAGGGTCGCGGATTATCGGCACCCGCGAGCCGAGCGCTTCGAGCACGGGGATGGCTTCGGTCAGGAAGTACATGTGCTCCATCGACACCACC
>CALDHJ010000185.1 GCA_937941555.1 uncultured Granulosicoccaceae bacterium
GCCGCGGTTCATTGTCGCGCTGCTGTGATCAGCCCTTGAGTCGCGCGACCAGTGTCTCGCCCAACTTGGCCGGTGACGGGGATACCGACACGCCGGCTGCTTCCAGTGCGTCAATCTTGTCTTCCGCACCGCCCTTGCCACCGGATATCACAGCGCCCGCGTGGCCCATGGTACGTCCCGGCGGAGCGGTGCGACCCGCGATAAACCCAACCGTGGGTTTGCTGCGTCCCTTCTTCGCCTCATCAGCAAGAAATTGCGCAGCTTCCTCTTCGGCGCTGCCGCCAATCTCACCGATCATGATGATCGACTCGGTGGCATCATCCGCGAGAAACATCTCGAGTACATCGATGAATTCGGTGCCCTTGACCGGGTCACCGCCGATTCCGACGGCCGTGGTCTGACCCAAACCGGCCTGGCTTGTCTGGAAAACCGCTTCATAGGTCAGCGTACCGGAGCGTGACACGACGCCAACCGAGCCCTTCTGGAATATGCTGCCCGGCATGATGCCGATCTTGCAGGCTTCAGGGGTCAGGATACCCGGGCAGTTCGGACCGAGAAGCCGTGATTTGGAGTTCTCGAGTCGCGCCTTGACCTTCACCATGTCGAGCACCGGAATGCCCTCGGTGATGCAGGTGATGAACGGCACTTCAGCGTCAATGGCTTCAATGATGGCCGCCGCCGCACCCGCTGGTGGCACGTAGATCACCGAGGCGTTTGCGCCGGTGCGCTCGACGCCTTCAGCGACGCTGGCGAACACCGGCAAGGTGGTCGCGTTGCCGTCGACATTGCCGTTCCAGTCAGTACCACCTTTCTTCGGGTGGATGCCACCGACCATCTGGGTGCCGTGGTACGCGAGCGCCTGCTCGGTGTGGAAGGTGCCAGTGCCGCCGGTCAGGCCCTGAACCAGAATTTTCGTGTTCGCGTCTACGATTATGGACATCAGGCGGCTCCCTTGATGGCTGCGACAATTTTCTGCGCGGCGTCGTCGAGGTCGTCTGCAGCCACCGCCGCAACGTCACTCTCGTTGATGATTTTCTTGCCCGCATCGACGCGCGTGCCTTCGAGGCGCACGACCAGCGGCACTTCGAGACCGACTTGTTTCACGGCAGCCACAACGCCCTCAGCAATCACATCGCAACGCATGATGCCGCCGAAGATGTTGACCAGAATGCCTTTCACATTGGGGTCGGACGTAATGAGTGTGAACGCTGCCGTGACTTTCTCCGTGGTTGCGCCACCCCCGACATCGAGGAAATTGGCGGGCTCGGCCCCGTAGAGCTTGATGATGTCCATGGTTGCCATGGCAAGCCCGGCACCGTTGACCATGCAGCCGATTTTGCCGTCGAGCGCGATGTAGGCGAGGTCGTGTTCAGCCGCTTCAACCTCTTTCGAATCCATTTCGGTCTCGTCGCGCAGTTCCGCGAGTTCTGGGTGGCGAAAAAGCGCGTTGCCGTCGAACGACACTTTCGCGTCCAGCACACGAAGGCCGCCGTCGCCCAGCACGACAAGCGGGTTGACCTCGAGCAGGCTCATGTCGGTTTCGGTGAACGCGGTGTAGAGGCTGCGAAAGAGTTCCGGGCCCTGTTCAGCCGCCGGGCCGTCGAGTTCGAACGCGGCAATGAGCTTGGCTGCGGTGGCGTCGTCGACACCGTTTGCCACGTCCACGTCAATGGTGTGGATCTTTTCGGGCGTCGCCTCGGCGACTGCCTCGATATCCATGCCGCCCTCGGTCGAGGCGACGAACGCCGTCTTGCCGGTTTCGCGGTTGACCAGAATCGAACAATACAGCTCGCGCGCGATGTCAGCGCCAGCCTCGAGGTACAAGCGGTTGACCTGCTTGCCGGCATCGCCGGTTTGTTTGGTGACCAGCGTGTTGCCGAACATCTCCTCGACGTGTGCCCGCACTTCATCGTCGGATTTGGCCAGCCGGACGCCGCCCGCAGCGTCGCCGCCAAGCTCTTTGAATTTGCCCTTGCCACGCCCACCGGCGTGGATCTGACTCTTGACGACCCGAACCGGTCCGGGCACGGCTGCGAGCGCAGCGTCAACGTCGGCTTTCGAGAGGATGGGAGCGCCGATGGCGATGGGGGCGCCGAAGCCCTTCAGCACGGCTTTGGCCTGATACTCGTGGATGTTCATGTCAGTGTTGTTCCGCTTTCTGCGTGTTTCGGTAACCTGTCAAGCATAACGCACACCGCGGCGTCACGCCTCCGGTAGCGAATGTCTGTCCTGCGGCACGGCAATATGCCGCCGAAGACCACAAAACCCGGAATAAAATTTCCGAAGCCGGCATGAAACGGTCCGTACGAAGCACAGGGAAATCACAGATAATCTCGAGATGCGCTCTCTCGACACTCGAACCACCCTTGGCTTTGCACTGGCCACCGTCTGTATTGACGCCATCGGCATCGGCCTGATCTTCCCGGTCATGCCGGAGCTGTTGAAGACACTCGGCGAATTCAGCATCGGCGAAGCGGCATTGTGGGGTGGCGCATTGAGCATGCTGTACGCGTTACTACAGTTCCTCTGCGCGCCGTTGCTCGGCGCGTTGTCAGATCAATACGGCCGCCGACCGGTGCTGCTGATTGGGCTGGCCGCCTTGACTCTCGACTACGCCATCCTGAGCGTTGCCGGTGGTCTCTTTGTGCTACTCGTTGGCCGCGCCATCGCGGGCGCTGCCGGCGCGACCTACGCCACGGCAAGCGCAGTGATCGCCGACATCACACCGGAAGCAGATCGTGCGGCGCGCTTCGGGATGGTCGGGGCGACCTTCGGTCTCGGATTCGTCCTCGGTCCAGTGCTCGGCGGGCTGGTTGCCGAGTGGCACGTGCGCGCGCCGTTCATGCTTGCCGCCATGCTCGCAGGGCTCAACTTGATATTCGGCGCCTTGACCTTCCCCGAAACCCTGCCACGCGAATCCAGACGCCCACTTGTCTGGCGCGCGGCCAATCCCTTTCGCGCACTTTACGCCGCGTTGTCGCTTCCCGGGCTGTCCACACTCCTGATCGCATTCGGTCTCTTCCACCTCGCAAACCACGTCTATCCGACGCTCTGGGCGTTCTGGGGCAACGCCCGATTCGATTGGTCTCCCGCGATGATCGGTATCACGCTTGCGACCTACGGCAGCCTCATGGCCATTGTGCAGGGAGGATTGGTCGGTCCGGCCGTCTCACGTTTCGGCGAATGGCGTATCGCGATATGGGGCTGCACGATGGGCCTGTTGGCCGCGCTCGGGTTTGCGTTCGTCAACGTCATCTGGATGGTCTTCCCGCTGATTGCGGTCGCGGCACTGTCCGACCTCGCGCCACCGGCCTTGACCAGCCTGATGTCACGGCAGGTTTCGGGCTCCGAACAAGGCGCTTTGCAAGGCGTGCTCACAGCCCTGACCGCACTGACCGCCGTGCTGACACCGCCCATCGTCACCGGCCTCTTCTACTTCTCGACATCGCCGGCGCGCGCCATGCCGCTGCCCGGCGCGCCGTTTCTCGTGACCGCAGCCCTGCTGGCGATCACGATCTGGGTGCTGCGCCGATCCGATCGCGAGCGCCACTGAGACGCCTCGACAGCCTGTAACCACCACCTGACAGCCCTGTCGCCCGACCGTTCGCGCGCACTGCATCGCGCCTGATCCCCCGAAACCGACCGTTCACGCGTCGGTGTGGCCGTTCATCGCATCGGCCTCGAAAACAGCTGTGCCTTGCCCGATGGTATCTCCAAGCCAACGCACGCTGGAGATCCCCATGACTCGGCAACGTGTCCATCGCATTCTCGCCGCCTCACTGCTCGCCCTCGGTGGGCTGCAACCGGTCACCATGGCATCCGGCAACTCCGAGTCGGATGCCCATGCGGGACTGATGTCGTGGTCATTCGGCTACCACGACACGGCCGTCTCGGTTGCCATCTGGTACCCCTCCAGCACACCGGCACGGGCAATCCCGGCCGGCCCCTTCAGCTTGCACGCAGCAAGCAATGGCGAATGGCTACCCGCGTCAGGACACGCAGACCAATACCCCCTGCTGATCATCAGCCACGGTACCGGCGGTTCCAGCATCGCACATCACCGCATCGCCGAATCTCTGGCAATTGCGGGCTATCTGGTCGCGGCGATCGAACACCCGGGCGACAACTACCAGGACCGCTCACTGGTCGCGAACAAGCAGTATTTCGACGAGCGGCCTCGCCAACTGCAAGCCCTGATGGCGGCGCTCGCATCAGACCCCGCACTTGGCGCCAGGATCGACCCATCGCGCGTCGGCGCCATCGGCCACTCGGCCGGTGGCTACAGCGTCGCGGCCCTGCTCGGGGCCAATCCGGATCGGGACGCGTTGATTGCCCACTGCGCCGAGCAGAACGACGACCCCTCCTGTGGCTATGCGGACCCGTCGGTCGGTGTCACGACGCCGACGGACATGCCATTCCAACTGCCGCCCGAAGCCGACAGCGCCGTGGGGCACCCCACACTCACCATCCAATCCGCCGCGCTGCTCGCACCCCTGGGCAGTGTTGTAAGCGCCAGCTCACGCATCAGCGCAGAGATTGATGTGCTGATCATGGACGCCGAACAGGACGCCATCCTGCCGTCGCAGTATCACGCCGATCGCATACACAAGTCGGCGCCGCATGCGCACCGCACCACCGCCAAAGGGGCTGGCCATTTCAGTTTCATCTCACCCGTGGTCGCCGCCTGGGCGGAATCGCTCGGTGAGGTCGCCGAAGACCCAACCGGATTCGACCGAGACCAGTTCAACACCCACGTCAGTCAAACACTGCAAGCCTGGTTCGACTCGACGCTCAAGCACACCGCTAACCGCTAACCGCTAAAAGCAAAACCCACCGGAGCAGAACCATGTTCACGATCAAACGCACCACCGCCCTCGCCACCGCCAGCCTCGTGTCCGCCGTCTTGGCAGGCCCGGTTGCCGCCGCCGACCTCACCGTCACCATCGGTCCGGTCAAACAATCTGCCGGTGAGCTCATGGTGGCTGTCTACAACAGCGCCGACACTTTCAGTGAGACCGCGCTCACAGCACAACGCGCCCCCGCCAAGGAAGGTGACGTGGTTGTGACCTTCAACGGCCTTGACGCCGGCGAGTATGCGGTCATGGTCTTCCACGACGTCAACGGCAACGACAAGCTCGACACCAACCTGCTTGGTATGCCGTCCGAACCCTGGGGCGCATCGCTTCAAGGCAAGCGGGTATTCGGCGCTCCGGGTTGGGACGACACGCGCTTCAGCGTTGCGGATACCAACGTCTCCATCGCCATCAAATTGAATTGAGGGTCGGGCCATGAGTCCTACTGATTCCAAACTGAGCAGACGCACCTTTTGCCAGGGCATGGTCGCGGGCAGTCTCGCGGCCGCCTTCGGCCAGATGCCAACGGCATCAGCTGCCGAGGGAATTGCGCCACAGCAGGCATTTGCCAGCAGTTTCCGAGATGTACCGGACACCTACGGCCCGACACGCGTCACATTCGATCGCCCTCTTCCCGAGGGACTGCGCGGAACGCTCTACCGCAACGGTCCCGCGCGCATGCAGCGCGGCGACACACGCTACAACCACTGGTTTGACGGCGACGGCATGGTCCACGCCTTTCGCCTGGATGAGCGAGGTATCACGCACACCGGACGTATGGTGGATACCGAACGTTCCCGCGAAGAAGAGGCCGCCGGTCGGTTTCTCTGGGGCGGTTTCGGCACCGGCTTTGACGACGCGCTTTCGGTCACGAGCCCGGACGATATCAACGTCGCGAATATTTCTGTTCTGCCGGCAGGCGACGATATCCTCGCGCTCTGGGAGGCAGGCTCC
>CALDHJ010000186.1 GCA_937941555.1 uncultured Granulosicoccaceae bacterium
CCTGAACCCCGGCACCATTGTTCCGGAGTAATCAGCAGCTGCTTGCACAGCACGACCTGCTGACGGGCGCAGGCCGCCCATTGCGCGGACGCTGTGCGCGAATCTTGCTCTCTCCCCGTGTAGATCGTGTCTGCGGGGAGCACCATGTCGAATCCGATTCACCAATCGCGCGTTGGGCGAGCCACGGTTGCCGCCGTGCAAGCGCTGTTGCTGCATCAGGTGTACGCGCTGTCGACGCCCTTCATCGAAATTGAAAACCACACCCTGGACACCACGGTGCATATCAACGGCGATGCCTTTACCACCCGCACCGCGGGGCGACTGGCGATACCCTGCCAAACCGGTGAAGTGCTGTCGTTGCAATGGCGTGATCAGGAAACGCGCGTGTTGTGCCAGACGCGCCTGTACATCGGTCTCTGATCAATCGGGTTCGGAGCGCAACACCGGCACACTCTGTTGAACATCGGCACACTGTGCGCGGTGACGCAGAGCGTGGTCCATCAACACCAGCGCCAGCATCGCCTCGACAATGGGCACGGCGCGGATGCCGACACACGGGTCGTGCCGACCGGTCGTCACCACATCCACCGATTCGCCGGTGAGGTTCACACTGCGGCCCGGTACCTGAATGCTTGATGTCGGCTTGAAGGCAACCGCGGCGCGAATGTGCTGACCGGAACTGATGCCGCCCTGCACCCCACCGGAATGGTTTGACAGGAAGCCCGCCGGGCTCAGTTCGTCACGATGCTCACTGCCCTTTTGTGAGACCACCGAAAAGCCGTCTCCAACTTCAACCGCCTTGGCAGCATTGATCCCCATCATGGCGTGGGCGATGTCCGCATCCAACGCATCAAAGATGGGTTCTCCCCAGCCCGGCGGGATGCCACTGGCCTCGACTTCAACCCGCGCACCCACCGAATCCTTCAGCCGCCGAATACCGACAAGGTAGTCGTCGAGCACGCCGAGTTGGGCCGAGTTGGGCCAGAAGAAATCGTTTTCCTCAACGGCGCTCCAATCGCGCACATTGCCCTCGAGCGTGACCTCGCCGATTTGCGTGATACACGCACGGATCGACACACCAAAGCGCTCACTCAACCACTTCTTGGCAATCGCACCGGCGGCGACGCGCATGGCCGTCTGGCGGGCTGACGAACGCCCGCCACCGCGGTAGTCGCGCACACCGTACTTCTGCTGGTAGGCGTAGTCTGCGTGGTTGGGGCGAAACCGGTCGGCGATCTTGCTGTAGTCCTTGGAACGCTGGTCCTGGTTCTCGATCACGAGCCCTATCGGCGTGCCGGTGGTGCGCCCCTCGAACACGCCGGAAACGATTCGGACTTCGTCCGACTCCTTGCGCTGGGTGACATGCTTGGACTGACCGGGCTTGCGCCGATCGAGGTCACCCTGCAAATCCGCTTCACTCAACGCGAGCCCCGGCGGACACCCGTCGACGATCGCGCCGATGTTCGGGCCGTGACTCTCGCCCCAGGTTGTCACCGTGAACAACCGGCCGAAGGAATTTCCACTCATGCTGATGCCTGCCCAGCTGACATGAAAAAGGCGGCCAGTGGCCGCCTTGATCGCGTTATTGAATCTGGTCGGGGCGAGAGGATTCGAACCTCCGACCCCTACAACCCCATTGTAGTGCGCTACCAGGCTGCGCCACGCCCCGACCGAGCCGCGAATTATAAAGCAATCCGCGCCGAGGTGGTGAATAAATCAGGCAAGCGCGCCGCGGTAGTCGAGCCGCAGGACATAGACCAGGATCCCGACCAACAGCGCTGAACCGATTACGAAAGCGGCGACACCGCCTTGCTCGATCAGGTGGCGGACATGGTCTTCGTGCGCAACCCAGCCATGGGTCGACTGCCAATACAGGTCCACCACACCGACGACAAACGCAATGCCGAGCAGCCGCGCTGCCCGCCGGCGCATGTGGTAAAGATCCAATGCGACAGTCAGCCAGAGTATGGTGTTCGCCAAGATCAGAACGATGTGCACGATGTCGAGTTCGGCGTAGAAGTCGATGCCGATCAACCGCTGCGACAATTCAGGCGACCAACTGAGCACGAGGGCCATTACCGCCAGGCCCTCACTCAACAGCAGGTAAATGCATACCAGCCAGACCCCAATCGGGCGCCGCGACTTCGCAGCAGGGTCTTTCGCTTGTGTATTCATGGTGTTTACCCCGTCACGGTGCCTCGATGGCGTAACCGCTTCGGTTCTCGACTCGTGTGGGGCGCAGAGGCTACCACTATCAGGGTATTGATTGCCAACGCGTGAAATGCTAACGCACAAAAGTGCGGAGGCGTTCAAACCTTGAGAAAAGCGTTCCGCTTCAAGCGTTTAGGATTCGAAGTATGTCTTCGAGTTCCGACCGAAGTTGTTTCGCCAACTGAACAGATTGGGAACTGTCGTCGCGCACTTCTTCGCTGGTGAGCTGCTGGCGAGCCCCGCCGATGGTGTAACCCTGGTCATACAGAAGGCTTCGAATCTGGCGGATCAGGATGACATCGTGGCGCTGGTAGTAGCGTCGGTTGCCACGGCGCTTGACCGGGCTGAGGCTCGGAAATTCCTGCTCCCAATAGCGCAGCACATGTGGTTTGACCGCACACAACTCACTGACTTCACCGATGGTGAAGTAGCGCTTCCCCGGTATGGGCGGAAGTTCGGCTTCGCCTGGCTTGTTACTGCTGGCTTCCAGCATAGGCCTCTACTCTCGCTTTCAGCTTCTGCCCGGGTCGGAAGGTGACCACACGCCGCGCTGAAATGGGAATTTCTTCACCGGTTTTGGGGTTGCGCCCCGGACGCTGCTTTTTGTCGCGCAGGATGAAGTTGCCAAAGCCTGACAGTTTGACGTCACGCCCTTCTTCGAGCGCAACGCGAACAATCTCGAAGAACTGTTCAACCAGTTCCTTGGACTCACGCTTGTTGAGTCCCAGATCGTCAAACAGCGTCTCGGCAATATCCGCTTTGGTCAGTGCCATGTAATCGGTCTACCTGAGCTTCGCGCCCATCTCCTTACCCACGTTTTCCAAGACCCTGGACACTACGTCATCCACGTCCTGTTCACTGAGAGTGCGCGAAAAGTCCTGTAAAATCAAGCCCAAAGCGACACTTTTGCATCCATCAGGCACGCCTACACCGGTGTAGACATCAAACACGTGAAGCTCATTGAGCGTCTCACCCGCATGCTGCCTTACCACGTCCAGCAATCCTTGGACCGGAATGGCCTTGTCCAGAATCAACGCGAGATCACGGCGCACCCCCGGGAAGCGCGACAATCCACGGTAGGACGGCAAGCGTCGGGCCTGCAGCGGCTCGAGTTCGAGCTCGAATACCACGGCTCGGTCGGTCAGTCCGAGCGTGTCGCTGTGCGACGGGTGCACCTCACCCAGCCAACCCACCGGCTCCCCGTTGACCAGAACCTGCGCGCAGCGACCCGGGTGCAGCGACGGGTGTTCAGCAGCCACACAGCGCAGGGTCGCCCCACTCGCCCCGAGCAGCGCTTCGACATCCGCCTTGACGGCGAAAAAATCGGATTCAGGGTTGTCACGCCAATTCTGCGCGAGCGCGCCACCGCTCGCAGCGCCAGCAATAAGGGGCGTTTCTACTATCTCGCCCTCAGCACCGCGCACGTACCGGCGGCCAACCTCGAACAGGCGAACACGTGCCTGTTGTCGGTTCTGATTGCGCTGCACCGCCTGCAACAGCCCGGGAATCAATCCCGTGCGCATGACCGCGAGATCGCTCGAGATCGGGTTGGCGAGCGGGATCGCTTCAATGCCAGGCAGCAAACGAGCCTGCAGCTCCGGGTCGACAAAACTGTAGGTCACGGCTTCAAGGTAGCCCCGGTGAACCAAGGTGGCACGCAACGCTGCAAGCGAGGCATGCGTCTCGGGCACCGGCTGCATCGCAAGCTCGGTTGCCGGGCTGGTGCGCGGAATCGAGTCGAAACCGCGAATCCGCGCGAGCTCCT
>CALDHJ010000187.1 GCA_937941555.1 uncultured Granulosicoccaceae bacterium
AGGCGCATCGCCGGAGAGCATGATCTTGGCGAAACGCGTCTGGTCCGGCACAACGCCAGCAGACAGCAATGCCGCCAACGTGACGTTTCCACCTTCAATCAGAGCAAGCTCGCTGGTGCGCACTTCAGCAACGTAGCGCGAGCGGCGCGAGGTGAAGCCGAACTTGGGCAACCGGCGCTGCAGCGGCATCTGACCGCCTTCGAAGCCGACCTTGTGGTAACCGCCGGAGCGCGAGTGCTGGCCTTTGTGACCGCGACCGCAGGTCTTGCCGAAGCCGCTGCCGATACCACGACCAACACGGCGTGCGGCACGCTTGCTACCCGGAGCCGGGCTCAATTTATTCAGGCGCATCAGACGCTCTCCTCAACCCGCAACATGTAATAAGCGGTATTGATCATTCCTCGGTTCTCAGGCGTATCCGCCACTTCCACCGTCTGGTGAATGCGACGAATACCGAGACCGCGCACGCTTTGCTGGTGGTTTTTCAAGCGCCCGTTCAGGCTCTTGGTCAACGTCACCTTGAGGGTTTTGGCACTCATGCGCCCAGGACCTCTTCAACGGTTTTGCGTCGCTTGGCTGCGATACGCTCGGGAGACTTCATGTCACACAACCCACGCACCGTGGCTTGTACGACATTGATCGGGTTGTTCGTGCCGACGATCTTTGCCAGTACGTTGCGCACACCAGCCGCTTCGAACACAGCGCGCATCGCACCGCCGGCGATGATGCCGGTACCTTCTGAGGCTGGCTGCATGTACACGCGGGCTGCGCCGTGGCGCACCATCATTGCGTGCTGCAGGGTGCCGTCCTTGAGGTGAACGTCGGCCATGTTCTTGCGCGCACGCTCCATCGCTTTTTGAATGGCGAGAGGCACTTCGCGGGCCTTGCCGTAACCGACGCCGACCCGGCCTTCTCCATCACCGACCACAGTGAGTGCAGTAAAGCTGAACTGGCGTCCGCCCTTGATCGTCTTGGCAACGCGGTTCACCTCGACGAGCTTTTCGATCATGCCGTCGGTGTTGTTGCTATTGTCGTGCTGTTGAGCCATGGGTGATTCCGCTTAAAAATTGAGGCCGTTTTCACGTGCTGCGTCGGCGAGAGCCTTGACGCGACCGTGATAACGAAAGCCGGAGCGATCGAACGCTACGTCGGTGACACCCGCCGTGGATGCACGCTCGGCGATGGCCTTGCCCACCGCGACAGCGGCGTCAACATTGCCGGTGTATTTGAGATCGCCACTGAGGCTCTTTTCGAGCGTCGAGCTCGTGGCCAATACGCTCGAACCGTCAGCGCTGATGATCTGTGCGTAGATGTGGCGTGGCGTGCGGTGAATGCACAACCGAGCGCGGCCACTGTCACGGACACGGGCGCGGCCTTTGGAGGCACGGCGCAGGCGTTGATTCTTTTTGCTCGTAGCTGCCATGACTTATTTCTTCTTGGCTTCTTTCATGATGACTTGTTCGTCCGCGTAACGGACACCTTTTCCCTTGTAGGGCTCGGGCGGGCGGAACGCACGAATCTCGGCGGCGACTTGCCCGACGACCTGCTTGTTGCTGCCCTTGATCACGAGTTCTGTCTGAGACGGCGCTTCGACGGTGATGCCCTGCGGCACGTCGTACACAACCGGGTGCGAGAAACCGAGCGTAAGGTTCAGCTTCTGGCCCTGCGCCTGGGCGCGGTAACCGACGCCGATCAGCGTAAGCTTCTTCTCGAAGCCGTCAGTGACGCCAACTACCAGGTTGTTGACCAGCGACCGCATGGTGCCAGCCATCTTGAAACCGTCGCGGGTCTCGACAACCGGTCGGACGCGCAATTCGGTGTCTTCCTGGTCAATGGTGACTGAATCGTGCAGCACCAGCGACTCGGTTCCCTTCGGCCCCTTGGCGCTGACTTCCTGACCCGACACCGTCACACTCACGCCTTTCGGCAATGACACGGGTGCTTTTGCAACTCTTGACATGAATTTGCCCCTTAGGCCACGTAGCAGATGATCTCACCGCCCTCACCGGCCTGACGAGCTTGCTTGTCGCTCATCACACCACGCGAGGTCGATACGATCGCCACGCCGAGACCGCCGAGCACGCTCGGGATTTCGTTCTTGTTCTTGTAAATGCGCAACCCGGGACGAGACACGCGCTTGATCATGTCGATGACCGGCTTGCCTTCGAAGTAGCGAAGCTCGATTTCGAGCTGCCGCTTCGCACCGTTCTCTTCAACCGCGAATTCGCCGATGTAACCTTCGTCCTTGAGCACGGCTGCAACAGCAACCTTCTGCTTTGAAGACGGCATGGCCACTTTGGCTTTACCGGAAGTTTGAGCGTTGCGAATACGCGTCAGCATATCCGCCATTGGATCAGACAAACTCATAATTATTCCCCTTACCAGCTCGCCTTGACCAGGCCGGGCACATCGCCCCGCATGGCAGATTCACGCAACTTGTTGCGGCTCAAACCGAACTTGCGGTAGAAGCCGTGCGGGCGTCCAGTCACACCACAGCGGTTGTGACCGCGGGTGACAGAGCTGTCGCGAGGCAACATCTGCAGGTTTTTGGAGGCGAGCATTTTCGCTTCGTAGTCCGCTTCCGGATCGAGCAGAACCGCTTTGTACTCGGCACGCTTTGCAGCGTACTTGGCGACAAGCTTGGTTCGCTTGGCTTCGCGGGCAATCATGGATTTCTTGGCCATATCGGTTCTCTTACTGCCGAAACGGAAAGTTGAACGCGCGCAGCAGGCTTCGCGCTTCATCATCGTTCTGGGCGGATGTAGTGATGGTGATGTCCATGCCCCGGATCGCATCGATCTTGTCGAAATCGATCTCGGGAAAAATGATCTGCTCTTTGACGCCCATCGAGTAGTTGCCGCGCCCATCAAACGATTTCGCATTCAAACCGCGAAAGTCACGGATACGCGGGATCGCGACATTGACCAGGCGGTCGAGGAATTCGTACATACGCTCACGACGCAAGGTGACCTTGACGCCGATCGCCATGCCATCGCGAATCTTGAATCCGGCGATAGACTTGCGAGCGTACGTGATGACGCCGCGCTGACCAGTGATCTTTGCGAGGTCAGCCAACGCTGAATCGCAGATCTTGCGGTCTGCAACCGCTTGACCCAGGCCCATGTTGATGCTGATCTTCTCGATGCGCGGCACTTGCATGCTGCTCTTGTACGAGAACTCTGACATCAGCGCCGGCGCAATGGTCTCTTTGTAGGTGTGTTGTAAACGGGCCATTGTCGTTGCCTCAGGAATCTATCTGCGCGCCGTTCGACTTGAACACGCGAACTTTCTTGCCGTCGTCGAGGGTCTTGATGCCAACGCGGTCGCCTTTACTGGCCTCCGCATTCCAGATCTTGACGTTCGACGCCTGTATCGGCGCCTCCTGTTCAACGATCCCGCCCGGAACGCCCGCCATGGGGTTGGGCTTGGTGTGCTTCTTGACCATGTTGACGCCGTCGACGATCAGACGACCGTCGGAGCGCACCGTACGCACAGTGCCGCGGCGGCCCTTGTCACGACCGGTGGTCACAATCACTTCATCGCCGGAGCGAACCTTGTTCATCGTTGCCTTCCTCAGAGCACTTCGGGCGCGAGTGAGATGATCTTCATGAACTTCTCACTGCGGAGCTCGCGAGTGACCGGTCCGAAGATACGGGTGCCGATCGGCTCGAGC
>CALDHJ010000188.1 GCA_937941555.1 uncultured Granulosicoccaceae bacterium
CGCGTCGACAAACTCCGGCCCGAGCGCATTCAGGTCGCCATATGGCTCTTTCATATTTCACATTTTGGATCTTTCAATGGGGCCATTTTTCGCCATACTGACGCCAACTTCAACTCCCGAGGCAATGTCATGGCCCGCCCAGTTACACAACAACCGCCGAAGGGCGCACGCCACCGCGTCCGCCAGAGCTCCGCGCGCGCAGCCTACGACCGCGACACCCTTTACGCCGTGCTCGATGCGTGTCGGGTCGGACACGTCGCGATCATCGACAACGGCAAACCGGTGTCGATTCCGAGCGCCGTGGCCCGCATGGGTGATCACCTCTACCTGCACGGCAGCAACAGCAGCCGGCTTTTCAAAGCCATGGCCGACGGCTGTGACATCAGCGTGTCGGTGTGCGAACTCGATGCCCTGGTCGTGGCGCGGTCCGCCATGCACTGCTCGATGAACTACCGCAGCGCCGTCGTTTTCGGTCGCGGCGAGAAGGTCGCCGAAGACGAAAAAGTCGCACTGCTCGATGCCTTCACCGAGCATTTGATCCCCGGCAGCCGCGGCCACTTTCGACCCCATCTCGCCAAGGAGATCAAGGCCACGACCCTGATTTGCATCGGCCTCGACGAAGCATCGGCCAAAGTGCGTACCGGTGGCCCGGTGGACGACGACGAGGACATCGGCCTGCCGATCTGGGCCGGGGTGATACCGTTGACCGTGGTTCAGGAACCGGCCATCGACGCAGACAACCTGGCGTCTGGCATTCCGAGACCCGCCTTCGCACTGCCACCGGAGCTTTGACCCATGACCGTAACCGTCTCGCAACCAACCGACGCCGACCGGGCACACTGGGCTGACCTCTACCGAGGCTACGCACGGTTTTACGAACTCCCGATGGCAGATGACACCCTCGACACCGTCTGGGGCTGGATCCACGACCCGGACATGGCGTTCTGGTGTCGCCTGGCGCGTGACGAGTCGCGCACCCCAATCGGGTTGATGCACTTTCGCGCCATGCCGTCGCCGTTGCGAGGCCGATTGGTCGGCTTTCTCGATGATCTTTTCGTTGCGCCCGAGGCGCGCGGTTCCGGTGCTGTGGACGCGCTGTTCAGTGACCTCACAACACACGCCCGCCATCAGGGTTGGAAGGTCGTGCGCTGGATCACGGCTGACGACAACTACCGCGCCCGCACGGTGTACGACAAGCTGTCACGCAAGACGCAGTGGAACACCTACCAACTCGACATCGAGGGTTGAACCATGATGAAACGCGACGGCGAACCCTGGATGCCGGCACCCGAGTACGGCCGGAGTTTGCGGGGCCTGGGCCACAACCTGCTGGTGCGTGATGTGCAAACCATGACCGCGTTTCTCACAACGGTTTTGAGCGGCAAGGTGGTCTACGAAGACCCCGACTTCGCCGTTGTGAATGTCAGCGACGGGTCGCTGATCCTGCACGCCGACCACACCTACGCTGACCACCCCTACAGCGCATCGGTGCGCGACGCCGATCTGCGCGGTGCCGGGCTTGAAATTCGTCTCTATGCCGTCGACCCGGACGCCGCCCAGGCGGCAGCCGAGGCCAACGGGTACACCGTGCTTGACGCGTGTACTGACAAGCCCCACGGCCTGCGCGAAGCCTATCTGCTCGGGCCGGAAGGCTACTGTTTCGTGCCCAGTCGCCCGCTGCCCGACACACCCTGACCGGAGGCCCCGATGGCAACCTACACTGCAACCATTCGCTGGACACTTAACGCCGACGAGGACTTTCGCGGTTTGCGCTACTCGCGGGCACACGACTGGGAATTCGATGGCGGGCTCACCGTGCCGGCCTCGCCCTCACCCTCCATCGTGCCGGCACCCTGGTCGGAAGCCGCCAATGTGGACCCGGAAGAGGCCTTTGTCGCCGCATTGTCGAGTTGCCACATGCTGTTCTTTCTGTCCGAGGCCGCGAGCGAAGGCTACGACGTCACACACTACGAAGACCGCGCCGATGGCGTGATGCGCAAGAACGCCGCCGGCAAGATCGCGATGACCAAGGTCACCCTGCGACCGGACGCCCGCTACGGCAGCCATGCCCCCAGCCGCGAGGTGGTTGAAGCGCTCCACCACCGTGCGCACGAGATGTGTTTCATCGCGAACTCGGTGCAATCCGATATCATCACGGACATCGTCAACTGATCGCACAGAGGCCACGACGCCGTGGGTAAATCACTGCAGGACCAACTCCTCAAAGCCGGGCTGACCACCACACACAAGGCCGCCAAGGCGCGCAAGGCCAACCGGGTCGAAGATCGCGCGCGCCGCGAGGGCCGGGCCGAGAGCGAGTCCGAGGCGCAGCGCGCGGCCCGCGAAGCGGCCGAGGCCAAGGCCGAGAAAGACCGCGAGCTCAACCGTCAACGCGACGCCGAACGGGCCGCCGAAGCGACCGCGGCGCAAGCCCGCAACATCGTCGAGCACGCGCGCGTCGACAGCGCCGGGTCCGATACCGCCTTCAATTTCACCGTCGACGGTGTGATCAAAACCGTCCAGGTGACGGCCGAGCAACACCGCCACCTTGCATCGGGACACCTCGCGGTGGCGCAAGCGGCCTCGGGCCACGCGCTGATCCCGGCCGTCGCGGCCGGGAAAGTCGAGAGCCGCTTGCCGGAACTCATTCTGTGCTGGCACCGCGGTGAAGACGCCGCACCGAGCGACGAGAACGATCCCTACGCTGGTTACGAAATCCCCGACGACCTGATGTGGTGAGGCGCGCTCAGCGCAAGCGCAACCGAATGGGTCCCTTGGCGCGAGACAGATCGACCACGTGCCCGTTCTGAATGATCTCGAGCTTGCCCGCCGCCACGAGCCGTCGTGCGGCCCGGCGCGTGTTCTCCATTTCTCTGCGCCACTGCGCGGCGTCGAAAACGGCTCGCGCAGCCTCGCTTGGGCAGATGCTCGCGCCGCGCGCGCGGTTTTCCAGTAACGCCAGAATGGTGCTCTCCAGCGCAACACCGCTGTCGGACGGTGGCGCACGACGACAGCGCTCGGAGCAGTAGCGGACCTGCTCCCAGTTGGCAGCCCACTTCTTGCGCCACGTGATCTCGCGCCCGCAGCTGAGGCAGAGTTTGCTTGCTCGGGGGTCAGGTGTCATCGGCGAGCTGTTGCAGCGCAGCCTGCACCGCCCCAAGACGTGTGAGGTCGGCGCTGCGGGCCACGAGATTCGTGCCGTATCGGCCCCCTTCCGTGAACGGGTAGCTGCCGATTGCAACGTCCGGGAAACGCGCCTGGATGGCGGTCAGTGCGTCGGCCACGCTGCTCTCGCCCCGCTCGACGCGTACGGTCACGCTCTGCAGCACGTCACCACCGCGCAGAGTCGGGAAGATCGCCTTGAGCATGGAACGCATGATGGCGGGCACACCGGCCATCACGTACACGTTTTCGACACGGAACCCCGGCGCCTTGGTCACGGCGTTGTAGATCAGCTCACCGCCCTCGGGTACGCGCGCCATGCGGCGCCGTGCCGGTGTCAATTCGGCCGGATCAGAGTAGTGGTCCAACAACAGCTGCATCGCTGTGGGGTGCTCCAGCAACGCCACCCCAAAGGCCTTGGCCACGCTGTCGGCTGTGATGTCATCGTGTGTCGGGCCGATGCCACCGCTGGTGAACACGTAGTCGACCTGCGCCCGCAGCGAATTGATCGCGCCGACAATGGCATCGATGTCGTCTGCAACCACACGTGCCTCAACCAGGCTGATGCCGTGTTCGGAGCACGCGGTGGCAACCGCATTGATGTTCACATCAGCCGTTCGGCCTGACAGCACTTCATCACCGATCACGACCATGGCGGCGGTAACGGCAGTGGACTCGGACATGGCGGGCTCCCGCAGAGACAAGAGTGGATCAACACCCGGTTTCGGGCAAAACGCTTGCGGCCCGACGGACCTCTGATAGGTTAAGACTGTCACGCCCGCGGAGCCAATGCCATGCCCGATTGCACACTGGTCGACTACACCCTGACACACTGGCCCGACGTGCAACGCATCTACGCCGAGGGCATCGCGACGGGGCACGCCACGTTTGAGACCCGCGTCCCCTCGGAGCCGGACTGGTCGGGTAAATTCATCGGCGGTTTGTGTCGCGTTGCCGAAACCGACGACGGGCACATCGCGGGCTGGGCTGGCGCGGTCGCGAGTTCCGACCGCTGTGCCTACGCCGGCGTTGCCGAAGTCAGTGTTTATGTCGGCCGCGATTCGCAGGGACGCAGCGTCGGACGTTGCCTGCTCGAGGACCTGATTCGCCGCGCCGAGGGCGCGGGAATCTGGACACTGCAGGCCGGCATTTTCCCAGAAAATACAGGCAGTATTGCCCTTCACACCGCGTGCGGTTTCCGGCTGGTAGGTTATCGCGAAGCGCTGGGCCAACTCGATGGGCGCTGGCGCGACGTCAACCAGTACGAGCGGCGCAGCCGATCAGTCGGCATTTGATCACGCAACCCGCTCCACAGGAGACCAGCGTCGTTCAGAGTCTTGCCAGTAGCTGCCGATACGATTGGGGAGTACCAACCGGCACACCCACCCATGAAACAAGCTGCGCGCGGTTTTACCCTGATCGAGCTGATGATCGTGATTGCGATCGTCGGCATCCTGTCGTCCATTGCTGTGCCGAGCTACCGCTCCTATGTGACGAAATCAACGGCCACCGGCGGACTCTCGATGTTGCAGAGCTTCCGAACCACTGTCATGGAAGATTACAACCTGACCGGTTCCTTTCCATCGGCGTTGACCTTCTATTTCAATGACACCGGGTCGGACGCCGACTACCAATGGGTCAAGTGGCAGCCCTCGACCTTTTCATTGGAAATCCAGTTTGGACCGGGTGCCGGTTCGCTCAATGGCGGCATCCTGCACATGCGACCGGATGTGTCCAATCCGTCAATAATTACCTGGACCTGTCTGAACCACGTAGGCAGCAGCAAGTTGCCCACCGACGCCTTGCCATCCGAGTGCAGCTGACCAGACTCGACCAGGAGAGCAGACCATGCATCGAGACGCCCGCGGTTTCACCTTGATCGAGTTGATGATCGTGATTGCGATTGTCGGCATCCTCGCGTCCATCGCAATGCCGTCCTACCGCGACTATGTGCGCAAAGCCAACATGGCAGAAGTCACGCAACTTGTCGGTGGTGTCAAAACCAAACTGCTCGAATTCTACAACCTCAACGGGCGCTGGCCGACACAAGCCGAGGGCGAGAGCGACCTGGGCCTGGGCGCCGCGGATGCCTACGAGACCGACGTGATCGACAGCATGTTCGTGACCGACAACATTGCCGGGTTTGGCCGGATCATTGTCGACGTCAAGGCTGAAGCCTTCGGCACCGCCGGGCGTGTGCGCTTTGCGATGGCCGACACCGGCTCAATGATCAGCACCCCATTCTGCGCGGCCTCCGGGCCAACCGACGCGCACCTTCAAGCCTATTTGTCCGACGGATGCTGAGGCACCGGCTGACAGCCTGCGTTGCGAACCAGTCCGCAGCGGGACAGCCCTTACGCAGCTGATCTATCGACCTGACGAGCACGTATACTCAGGCTTTCTCCGACCGGGCCACGCGCGCCATGACAACCGAGTTCGAGTTCGCCATTGTTGGCGGCGGTATTGCCGGCACCTCCCTGGCCGCAGCGCTCGCGCCACATCGCTCCGTGGTGTTGCTGGAGCGCGAATCGGCCTGGGGATACCACTCTACTGGCCGTTCCGCCGCGGAATTCACGCGCCGGTTCCACGGTGATGTCGTCGGCCGGCTGACCACGGCAAGCCAGGACTTCATGCTCAACCCGCCAGACGGCTTCAGCCAAACGCCTCTGTTGCACCGCCGTGGCAATCTCGTGATCGCCCACCGAGACAAGCGCGCGCTGCTTGCGGCGATGGCCCGCGAGGAAGCCGAGCACACGCCACCGGGCGCAACCCCCTTGCTCGAGCAGAGCTCAGACGAAGCCATCGAACGCGTGCCCTTTCTCGACCCCCAGTGGGTCGCCGGGGCTCTCTACGACGCCGATTGCTGGGACATCGAAGTCGAAAGCCTGCTGCAGGGCTACCGCCGCCAGGCACGCGATGCCGGGTGCGAGACCCACCTCGATTGGCCACTCGACTCGGCAACTTTCGACAACGGTGTCTGGACCCTCGGCAACGGCAGTACCACCTTGCGCGCCCGCGTCCTGATCAACGCCGCGGGGGCATGGGCTGACCCGGTGGCAGCGCTGTGCGGAGTGGCACCCTTGCAACTCCAGCCGCTGCGCCGAACCGCTATCAACTTGCCGGTAGACGGCTACGATGTCAGCCAGATGCCCGAAGTGAATGAGGTCGAAGAGGACTTCTATTTCAAGCCCGACGCCGGCCAGTTGTTTGTCAGCCCGGCCGACGAGACCCCGGTCGATCCGCACGACGCCTGGCCCGAGGAAATGGACGTCGCGATCGCGGCGGACTTTTTCGACCAATGCACCACGCTCGAGATTACCCGTGTTGCACACAGTTGGGCCGGCTTGCGCACCTTCGCACCGGATCGCCTGCCGGTGGTCGGCTTCGACACCGCTCACCCGGCCTTTTTCTGGTACGCAGGCCAGGGCGGCTACGGCATCCAGACCTCCTCGGCGCTCGCCCGCATCGGCCTCGCTGCGGCCTTGAACACC
>CALDHJ010000189.1 GCA_937941555.1 uncultured Granulosicoccaceae bacterium
GTCATGCGGTTTTGGTTTGTGTGGTCCAAGGCACAGCTCGTTGCCCGTTTTTCCGGACATTCTCTCGCGGCATCAGGGCCGCATGTGGAGTCATCCGGCGACACTGGCGTGCGCTCGCCCGCCAACACTCCACGCACAGCCATTTCGCAATCAGGCACTGATGAGTTGTCAACGCCGGTCGAACCCGGAACCTCTGTGGCCGATTCGCGTTGTGCTGCACGGGCGGTGGATGCATAGGGCAGCACTGAAGCGAGGTTATGCCGAATGCAGCAAGACGGTTGGTCTCTGTGACGTTTGCAGTGCAAAGCTGATCGAGAAACGTCGGTCAACCCGTCTTGCGGTTGCGTTAAATCTTTTCGGACTTTCGCCTTTCCGGATGGGTTGGCTCGCTGTTGTGGGGTTTGGTCGGCGCGTGAACTGAACGTCGTCGCAGCGAGGGCTGTGTACTACGAAGTGTGTCCAGGCGTGCCAGTCGTGTCACCACGACATGTTCCGTGTACCTGTGTGTCACATCGCACAAGGCTGACGGCGGTGATCTGACGGTTCATTGTTTAATGAATCCATATCTAGCGGTATTATCGGACTCGATAATATTGAAAACGTGACAACCAATCTGTGGACACAGACGCTATTCGCTTGTTCGTTCGCGCTGCAGAGCGACTCAACATCAGTCACGCCGGGCGCGAATTGGGCCTGGCGCCTGCGGTGGCCGGCGCTCGCCTCGCGAAACTCGAGAAGACCCTGAAGGCCGACCTCCTGCACCGTTCGACTCGCCGGGTGTCGCTGTCGCTTGAGGGTGAGACTTTCCTGCCCTACGCGCGCGATATCCTGGCGCAGGAACGCGCGGCCCTCGCTGCATTGGGTTTGGGCAACGACACCCCGAGCGGCACTCTGCGTTTCACGGCGCCGAGCACCTTTGCCCAACGTTACATCGCACCACTGTTGCCGGATTTTTTGCAGCGGTACCCGCAGATGCAGCTCGACCTGCGGTTCTCTGACGCTCGCTTCGATCTGATCGACGGTAGCTACGATCTGGCATTGCGCAACGCGCTGCCCGAAGACGCGAACCTCAACGGCCGTAAGCTGTGCGATGACAGCCACGTGTTGTGCGCCGCCCCGGCGTACCTTCGAGCTCAGGGCATCCCGACTCACCCCGACGCGCTCGCGTCTCACACGGTGATTGCCTTTCGCGGTTTCTCGTCGGTCGATCTGGTCTCGTCGGCTGGTGAGGCGTTTGCCTATCAGCCGGAAAAGTCCGGCAGTCGGCTCGTCATGGACGATGGGCTCAGCATGAAGCGCGCGACCCTTGCCGGGGCCGGCATTTCTCTGAACTCGCGTTGGAGTGTGCACGAAGAGCTTGCGTCCGGCACATTGCAAGTCGTGTTAGCCGACTTTCCGGTCGACACACGTTCAGCACTGTGGTTGGTGTACCCCAAATCCAATGTGCTATCGGCCAAAGTGCGGGTCATGATCGATTTTCTTGTCGGGGAGTTGGCTGATCCGCTGCCGTGGGACACACCTAACTGAAAGCAGTCGTCGCGGTCGGTGGCGTCAAGGCTGGGCCTGTGTGTATCGATGGGCTATCGTATCGGGCGACACGGACGGGTTGAGGCCATCCCATGAAGAAAGTGATCTTGCTCGTAACGCACGCCGGGTGTGTGGCGCTCGGTTTCGCGCTTGGCATCTACCTGTTGCCGATTCTCACGGCCCCCAAAGGGCCGAGTGACACGGACGTGGCGGCTGTGATGGAGGCGGCAGCCTATTCGGCCGAGTTCAAACGCGACCTCGAGGGTAGTGACTTCCTGCACTGGGGTGAGGGCACAGTGTCAATCACGGCGCAGTCGATAGCGCTCGAGGGCAAGATCGCCCCGGGGCCCGACTACCGACTGTACCTGTCGCCGGAATTTGTCGAGACCGAGGCGGCATTCGAAGCGTTGAAGTCCGAGATGGTCGAGGTGTCGGACGTCAAGACATTCGAGAATTTTCTGGTGTCGGTGCCGCCAACGATAGACCCCGGTGCCTACAACACGGTCGTGATCTGGTGCGAGTCCTTTGGTGAATTCATTACGGCCGCGCAATACCGTTAAGTCTGCCCGTCGGGCTGGCGGTCAATCGAGAAGCGCACGCGGCACGTAGACGTGCCCGTCAGCGAGCTTGCGCGCGGTGCGGACCAGACCTGCAGATTCCAGAGAGAAACGCTCGGCTTCCAGGCTGAAGTCGACCAGCACGTCGAGCTGTCCACTCGGGTGTTCGACCGCGATATCCGCCGGCGAACTCGGCGGACGTTGCAACAGACCGTCCGAGACGGTGCCGGGCATCAAGGCGCAGACGGCAAGGCACTGCCCGCCGGTGACAGCCATGCTCGGGTGGGTTTTCCACGGCATGAAGTAGCGCGTCGCAACCGTGCCGCCGTCCCGAGCGGGTGCCATGACGGCAAATTTCGGCGTGACCGACTCGCTGACATCGCCCATGCCCATGGCGACACCGGCTTGCATCCTGATCGCTTCGAGCCGCTCGAAGAAGGCGGTGTTGGCGTCGAGTTCGGCGGCACTCTCATAGCCGCTGATGCCCATGTCTTCGGCCTGGGCAATCACGACCGGCATGGCGACGTCGAGGCAGGTCACGTCAACGCCGTTGAAGGTTTCACGCAGATTGCCCGTCGGCAGCATCGCGCCCGTCACCGACCCGGCAACATCGGCAAACCGCAGCGGGATGGGGGACGCGGTGCCGGGCACACCGGCTATCGCGCAATCGCCGTCGTAGACCGGGGCGCCGTCGTCGGTCTGCACCGTGGCCGTCACGCGGGCACCGGTATTGACTGCCCGAATGCGCACCTCTGTCGAGTCCCCGGTCGCCTCGATCAGGCCCATCTCGATGGCCGCAGGCCCGACGCCCGACAGGATATTGCCGCAGGTGGGTTTGAAATCGACCAGGCGTTCTTCGACCGAGACCTGTGCGAAGAAATAGTCGATGTCGGCATCAGCGGCGTCCGAGCGCGAGAGCATCGCCACTTTGGTGGTGACGGCTACGCCACCGCCGATGCCGTCGATGTTGATCGGGTGGCCGGCGCCGACGATGGCCATCAGGACCTCCGCCAGGGAGTCGAGGTCTTGCGGCACGTCATCGCGTCGAAAGTAGGGGCCGCGCGAGCTGCCGCCACGCATGAACCAGTAGGGGATAGCAGTTTGCGTCATGGTGTCAGGCCCTGCAGGTGAATGCACTGCGCTACTGTGGCAGACCGGGATTCGATCGATGCAACGAACGCGAGTGCGCGGGTATGCGGTGCGGGTAGTGTCTCATGCATGCGTTTCTCCCGGTCAGTCACGCTGCCGAACTCTATCCGGGATGGCGACGTCGAGTCCGTGCGCTGGTTGTAGCGGGTTTCGGCGCGAGCAGCAAACGCAGCTTTCGCACTGGCCAGGCGGCTGGTGCGCAGCGAAGCGTCGCATGGGCCAGCGCTCATGGCGACAAAGGCTTCGTCAATCTCGACGCGGCCTCGCCGTCTCCGGGAGCGAGACTGCACACGGCGCCTCAGTTCAGTGGCCAGGGCAGGTCGGTGATTGATTGCAAGAGCCCGGGTGGAAAATCACGGTTCAACGAGCTCGCCATCAAACACATGAACGCAATGCCGCAGGCCGCAAGTGCCGTGGCGTGTGCCCAGCCGAGACCCGCTCGCCAACGCAGGAATGAGAGCAGGAAACCGCACAGGGCAAGGATGTAACCGACCAGCCCGGTGGCGATGATCAGGCCCGCAAGCCAGGCGAGTGCGCCCCACAGCCCGCCGGGTGCGTCGGCATCTTCACCGGCAACCTCTTTGTCGGCGAAGACGGCGTCGCCCTCGGGCCGCAAGATCATCTGCACCGACAGCACCAGGCACGCAAGCAGCGCCACGGTGCCGATAACCAGCGGCACAACCTTGTCGGTAAAGGCGTAGTCGGGAATGGCGTTGGCGTTGACCAGTGCCGCGATCAGGTACGCGGTGATGATGAGCAGAAAGATAAGGGGTGCGCGTTTGCTGCCTGATGCCACATCGCCCTCGGCCATGATGCGCTTTGATTGGCGAATGCCCACCACCACTGACACCACAGTGACCACGATCAGCGTCAGGACGATAGGGCTGAATACGTAGTCCATGCCGGCGTCAAAATCCTTGCGGAACCGGAAGCTTGCAATCTGAAAGGCCTGGTTGGAAAAATTCTCGACCGGGTCGGAGAGCACGAAGCCGATCAGGAATGCCGGGCGAGACCAATCGAATCGGCGTAGAAAAATGCCAATCAAACCGATGATGAAAAGTGCCAGCAGGTCTTCGAAATTTTGCCCGCTCTGGAATGCGGCGAAGGCGATCAGCATGAACAGGAACGGTGCGAGCAGGGTAAATCGGATGGTCGTGAGTTTGGCGATACCGCCTGCGGCCATGATGCAGATCACCGTGCCGAAGACGTTAGCGAGCGCGAGCAACCAGACGATGCCGTAGGTCACGTCGAGGTTGTCTTTCAGCATGTTGGGACCGACTTCGATCTCACCGCTACCGAGCAGTGCCACCGCACCGATGAAGATGGCCATCGAGCCCGATCCCGGAATGCCGAAAAGCAAGGTTGGCACCAATCCGCCACCTTCCTTTGCGTTGTTGGACGACTCTGGTCCGATCACGCCACGGATCTCGCCTTTGCCGAAGCGGGACTTGTCCGGTGTGGTCTGCACCGCGTGGCCGTAGGCGATCCAATCAACTACCGAGCCACCCAGGCCCGGTATGACGCCGACGACCACACCGATCAGCGAGCAGCGCACCGACAGCCATTTGTTGGCAAACCAGTCCTTGACACCGGCTGACCAGCCGGCGCCCAGTGTGGCGCTGCGCGAGATGCTTTTGTCCTGGCGCAAAAGCGAGACGATCTCCGGGATGGCAAAAATGCCGAGGCCGACGATCACGAGCTTCAGCCCGTCGGTGAGATAGGGGATGTCGTAGCTCGCCATGCGCAGGCTACCGCCCGCGTCGGCTTCGCCGATGGTGCCGATCATCATGCCCAGGCCCGCCGCGGCAAGCCCTTTCAGCGGTACTCGGCCCGCGAGCACGGCCACCATCGAGAGACCGAGCACAGTGACCATGAGCATTTCCGGCAGGCCGAACGCCAATACAATTGGTCTGGCAACCAGGATGAAGACCGTGAGAAACAGCGCTCCGACTAGGCCGCCAAACAGCGAAGATGTGAAGGCCGCGGCGAGGGCGCGAGCGGCCTCGCCATTGCGCGCGAGCGGAAAGCCGTCGAGTACGGTCGCCTGAGAGGCCGAGCTGCCCGGGATACCCATAAGCACGGACGCGAACGTGTCGGAAGTCGGCACGACTGCCAGCATGCCGATCATCAATGCGAGACCCATCACCGGGTCCATACCGAACATGAAGGGCAGGATCAGCGAGAGGCCCGCGATACCTCCAAGCCCCGGAAAGACACCAATGCCCAACCCCATGACCACGCCGAGCAGCAGGTAGGCGAGCACGGCGGGCTGCAGGATCAACGTCCACGCATCGAGTAGTGCGGGTAGGGCTTGTGAGATGGCGTCCACGCAATCGTCTCTTGGAGTCAAAATGCAACACCCGAGCAGCGAAACGGCTCGGGTGTGCTGTACAGGTCGCGCACCGCCTCAGAGTGAGTGGTACGCACAGACGCTGTTTACTTCAGTTCAACACCGTAGGCGTCTTTCAGCCAGCCTTTGACAAAGGCCTTGGCGCTATCCGGCACATTGATCGCGGTGTCGAGTGCGGCCTGGGCCTCATCACCGACATAGACGGCGTACTTGCCCACTCGGCTGGCGGAAATCTCGGCAAAGTCGGCACGGTTGCGCACGGCATCAAACGCGGCGACATAGGTGTCGATTACGTCTTGTGGCGTGCCGGCCGGCAAAAAGGCAATTTTCTGTGTCGGGAAGCCAGAGATGAAGAAGGCTTTCCACGCGTCCCATTGTTCGCCAGACGTTTCGCAGTTGGCGGTGGCATCGCACACTTCCTGGAAGGTCGGCATATCGGGGAAGGTCGGGTCGCGCACGATATCGTCGCCGGCGAGTGTGCCCCAGGTCATCATGGGTACGGCGGTGCCATTGGCAACCAGTTCGGCCGATCCCTTGAGGTAGCCGGAGGACGTCTGGTAGTCGATGGTCGCTTCGCCACGCTCGAACATCAGTCGGCCGTCGCCTCGGCCCTTGATACCGAACACCGGCTCCACGTTCAGGCCGAGCATCTCCCATGCGAGCAGCGGTACCAGGTCGAGTCGGGTCGCACCCTGACTGCCGTAGATGTAATCCGATCCGGCAATGCTTTCACCGGTGCCGTTGTAGAGCGCGCCGTCGGCCGCGTTGAGATAGGCCACGCCGCCGGTGCCAGAGGCCATGACGGGGTTCCAGTCGTTGTACTCGTAGCGTACGCGCGGGTCGCCGAGCAGGTAGGGAAACTGCGTGGAGCCCGAGGTGCCGAACAGCAGCGTGCCGTCGGAGTGGGTTTGCTCCTGGAACCAGTTCGCCCCTTTGGTCGATCCGGCGCCCGGCATAAACTTCACCACCACGGTGGGCTGGCCGGGCAGGGCTTCGGACAGCAACGGAGCGAAGAAATTGGCCCACTTTGCAGATCCGCCGGTTTCCGAGAAGGGGATCACCCACTCGATTGTCTTGCCGCTGAAATCGACCTCTGCTGCAACGGGTGCGGCGAGGCTGAGCGCGGCTACGGTACCGATCACGGTGCTTTGTACACAGTGTTTGATGGTCATGTTGTGTCCTCCAGGATTCCCTGTGAATATCACCGCGGGGTCTGCCCGGGGTAATGCATGTCAGTCAGTAACGGGGCAGCAAACTACTTGATATGCCCAGCTTCTGCGAGATACTACCGACTGAAGCTTGTGCGAAGCTTGCCACCGACCGAGCCATGCGAATTGCTGTCATAGAGGACAATATCAGTCTCGCCAAGGCCATCGCCTATCGCCTGCGCGATCGGGGGCATGCGGCGGATGTGTTGCACGAAGGCCTGGCCGCAGATCAGTATCTGCGCGACGAAGGCGCGGACCTGGTCGTGCTCGACATCAATTTGCCGGGACTGAGCGGGCTCGACATTCTGCGATCGCTGCGTGCGCGTGGCAGCGGGGTGCCGGTGATCCTGCTGACGGCGCGTGGACTCACCGACGAGCGCATTGCCGGCCTTGATGCCGGTGCCGATGACTACCTGACCAAGCCCTTCGACATGGAGGAACTTGAAGCGCGCATACGGGCGTTGTCTCGCCGCAAGGAACTCGAGTACACAGCGGTTGAAACCATCGGGCTGCTGTCCTTTGATCGCAGCGCCCGCTCCGTGAGCGCTGACGGTGAACGCCTGGCCGTCTCTCGTCGAGAGATGGCGGTGTTCGAGTGTCTACTCGATCAGCGGGGCCGCATTGTGTCCAAGGACCGCTTGCTCGATCAGGTTTACGGGGTTGGTGCCGACGTTGAGGCCAGTGCGATCGAACCGCACGTCTCGCGCTTGCGCGGTCGCCTGAAAGGGCACGGTGTGGTGATCAAGACCGTGCGTGGGCTTGGGTATCTGTTGGATGTGGAACGGTGATGCACGCATCCCGCTCGCTGCGTATTCGCCTGTTCATTCTGATCCTTGCACCGTTGGTGCTGATTGCCTCGCTGTTGGGAGTCTGGCGATACAGTGTGGCGAAACACACGGCGGACAGCGTGTTTGATCGCGCCCTGCTGTCTGTGGCACTCGCGGTGTCGAGAGACGTCACCGTGTCAGGCGGTGACTTGCTGTCACCGACGACGCGCGATCTGATCACTGAGGCGGCGGGTGGGGACGTGTTCTACCATGCGACCGGGCCGGCCGGGATGTACGTCGCCGGATACAGCTACCCGCCGATCACGCGAAGCAGTCGCATCGACTACACGCCGACATACAGCGATGCGATCTACCGCGACAGGCCGGTTCGCGTGTTGCAATTGACCGAATCAGTGAGTGTTGATGGGTTGACCGGTGACGCGACGGTCACGGTTTGGCAGCACGCAAGTGAGCGCCAGGCCCTGGCCACTGCGCTGGCATTACGGGCGGCGGCACTGATGGGTGTCTTGCTTCTGACCCTCGCCATTGTGGTGTGGTTCGGCGTCCAGCGCGGTTTGCAACCCTTGATGCGGCTCGAGGATGCGATCTCGTCTCGCTCGCCCCACGACCTCAGCACGATCAAACGTGCGGTACCTGTCGAGGCGCACGGAATTGTCGCCACCCTCAATCGATTGTTCTCGCAGCTGCGCGACAGCATGGCCGCGCAGCAAGTATTTATCTCTGAGGCGGCGCACCAATTGCGAAATCCCGCGGCCGCGGTGTTGTCGCTCGCCGAAGCGGCGCGCGATATGGACGACCGTGCCGAGCGGGAGAGGCGGCTGGACGATCTCGTGTCTGCAGCGCGTGATTCGGCACGCGTCACCGAGCAATTGTTGTCACTCGAACGAACGCGTCTGACGCGCGACGATGCGCATACGGAAGTGTCTGATTTGAACACGATCTGTCGCGAAGCTGGTGCCGTTGCCGGTGTGGCCGTGCTGTCGCGGGATGTCAGCTTCGAGCTCGTATTGCACCCGGCGCCGCTGCCAGTCGTGGTCGACGCCGTACTTCTCACCGAGGCGATCAAGAACCTCATTGACAACGCCCTGACCCACGGAGGGACGGGCTTGACAAATATTGTGGTCAGCACCGAACGGATGGGCGACCTGGCCGTGATCTCTGTGGCGGATGATGGTGTTGGCTTGTCACCAGACGACTACGGGGCAGCGGTCGGGCGGTTTACCCAGGTAACTCCCGGTTCGGGCAGCGGGCTTGGCCTGTGTATTGCGCATTCCGTCGCCGAGAGGCACGGCGGGAATCTCACGATTCACCGTGTGAAACACGGTGCGAGATTGTCAATGGATCTGCCGATTGCGCGCTAATCATCTGTTTTTTCTGACACTGAAAGACCTGGTGCCGGAAAGTGTTCCACGTGTGAAAAACCATACTTGCAATATCTGAAAAATATTTTCAATTTGTCGGTTGATTCGGTCGCGCTGCGGGCGCAAGATTGCCTTCCGACCGGTGATGTGCAGGGGGATTTCGGAGATGGCGAGCCGACAGAGACCACACGACCCGATCGGCACGGGTGCACACCGATTGCCCGTTGGCTGGTGCGATATGCAGAGCGACACCCTCAAGGCGCCCGGTGAGCTGATCGATGCTGATCCAGAGGGGCATGCGTTGACAGTCGCGAAGACCGGCGGTGGAAAATCCCGTGGATGTTCCATACCTGCATTATTGAGCTGTCGTGGCTCGATGGTCGTGCTCGACATCAAGGGTGAACTCTACAATGTCACGCAGCGACGACGACGGGAGTTGGGTCAGCGCGTGGTGCGTCTCGATCCCTGGCGGGTGTGCGGCAACGGGGGTGACAGCTTCAACCCGTTTGACATTTTGTCCCTGCCGGGGTTGTCGTTGGAAGACGAATGTTTGAGCATGGCGGAGAACATTCAGGGTCGTGCATCCTTCAGCAAGGACCCCTTTTGGGATGAGTGTGCAAAAAGTCTGCTCGCCGGATTGATTGCCTTTGCGGCAACCGAGAACAACGCAGTCTACCCACGCGCTCTGAGCACGCTGCGCGCACTCTTCACCGACACCCGGTTCGAACAGCTGCTGGCGCAGGCCCTGGACGGCGGCAATATTCAAAGCGAGCTGGCCCGTGCCGAATTTGTGGCCTTCCTGTCTCACGCCGACAACAGCACGCGACCATCGGTCAAGTCCACGGCCCAGTCACTGGTCAGGCAATTCGCGACACCGGATGTGTGCGCCGCGACCGATAACAGCAGCTTTGCGCTCCGCGATTTCATTGACGGCGAGCCGATGACCATTTACCTGGTTGTGCCGATCGACAAAGTGCACAGTCACGGCGCGGTGCTGCGATTGTGGCTCAATGCGTTGATGCGTGCGCTCACACACCGCAGCCACCCGCCGCCCGAACGCACCGTGTTTCTGATCGACGAGGCCGGCTCGGTCGGCCACCTGGAGTCGCTCAGCAACGCCACGGTGTTCATGCGCAGCTACGGGGTGCAGGTGTGGACCTTCTGGCAGAGCTTCAGCCAGATCAAACAGCATTACGGTGCCGACTGGCGAACCATCGTCGACAACGCGGCAACCCTGCAGGTGTTCAGCGCCGCCAACTACGCCGTGGCGGCAGAATTCGCCGCGTTGCTCGGTGAATACAGCGCGGACGACATCCTTGCCCTTCCGAAAGACCGCGCCCTGGTCCGCCGTGACCCGGCTGAGGGTGTACTCGATGTGCGCCGGGTCGACTACATCAACGATCCGATTTTTCGCGGCCAGTTCGATCCCAATCCGTTTCACCGCACAGCGATTGAAACGCCACCGTCACAGGACGCCTTGCCAGACAACGTCCTCCCGTTTCGGTTGACGCCGGAACGCGATGAGCCGACGCCCGAACCCGAACCGGTCTGACCGTTCCCGCCGCTGACGCGGGTGCGATCGTGTGGCGCCAGTCGCAGTGTTGGCGCGACGAGGGCTCAGGAGTGCGGTGGGTTGCGCTCTGCCTGGATGGCCTTGATGTCGTCAGGCCAGGTCGAGCGGATGAACGCGAGCACGGACAGAATCTCGTCGTCGGAGAGGGTGTTCGCGAAAGACGGCATACCACTTGTCATGTCGGTGATGCCACGCGCCGCCATGACGGCCGCACCGCCGAATTTGGTGTAGTAGAAGAGATACTGGTTGTCGTGGTGCCAGGTGTGGCCGGTCTCGTCGTGGGGCGGAGCCGGCAGCTGACCGAGCGCGTTGCGGGAGCGCCAGTCGGGTTGCCCCTCGAGTTTCGCACCGTGGCAAGCCGCGCAATTCTGTTGGTAGACGTGCGCGCCGGCGTGAATGTCATGCCCGTCGAGTTCGTGGTTTGCAAAAGTAGGTGCGATGGACAAGGCACCAATCAACCAGAAAAAAATCATGTTGAGTAGTCTCTGAAGATGTATGCGGGATTACCGTTCGTGTGTCATTCAGCCAGGCGGAGTCACGCTTGTGGATAGATACGCAGTCGTAAGCACAATGGCGTGTACTGCAATCCATTCCTTATTGATCGAGGCGATGAGGGCGTCTGCTGCAGAGCGATTGTTTTCGGAAAGACCGGGAACAAGTCTCAACTTGTTCCATGCGGCTAACGCCAGTAAAGACGCAACCAGGGCGGTTTTCAACAACAGTGCCCAACCATACGGCTCTGTAAAAAGCGCGCGAATCGAACCAAGTTGCGTGTAGGCGAGTACCGCGCCCAGTGCCAGCAACAGTGGCACGCTCCAACTGGCAAAGGCACCGAACCCGACTGCAAGTTGATATCCGTCTGTGTAGCTATCGGTATCAGCCAGCATGTTCTTCAGGGGTGTCAGCACACCGATCCATATTGCCGCTGCGCCAACGTGCACAGCCAGAACCATTGGCAGCCAAAAGTGTTCTGAAGTCGATGTGTGGCCGACGTATGGGAAAGAGGCAATTGCCAGAATACTGCCAACTGCACCCAGCACAGCTCCAAAAGGTGTCGCGTTGCCGGCGAAAAGAAGCATCGTGAGTCCAACCACGCGCAATGCCAAAGCAGTGCCGACAGGTGTTGCCCAGATAAGCGCCAACAGATCGGTGTCAATGACACTCTGCCACTCGCCAGTGAGTTCTACCGCTTTAAGAGCAAATGACATGATCGACGCGGCGATTGCGAGCGTTGCAAATCGCTGTGCCCTAACGCGTTGTAGTGGGAATCGGAACAGCGCGGACGTGATCACTGTGCCAACCGACATCAACAGGCCCAGCAGCATCGCGTAGTGGAGCAGAGTGTTGGTTGCCGTCCAGAGGAACATGGTGGTTCAGAAATTCTGAAATTGAAAGTGGAGTTGACCCTTTAATGCATGGCCGTCCGAGCCCAGTGCCCGCCAGTCGACAGTGTATTCGCCTGAATTACCCGGTGGTATGGCCATTGCAAAATGGGTCTTGAATCGCTTGAAATTCGAAATGTCTATCTTTGCGTTGGTGCCGTCAGGAGAAGTCAGGGTCACGCGTGTCAGGCGAACAGGGTTCTTGAACACGAAGTTCAGGTCACTTGGCCATTCCGTCACGACAGAGCCGTTCGCTGGTGTAGATGTGGTCAGCGGCGAATGTGCAAAGACAACGCCTGTGATAACCAAGAGGGTTGCGAGCGTACAAGCCAAAATCTGTTTCATCTCAATGGTTCCCTGGTCAGTAAATGCCGTTGGCACGCTGGATTGATCGAACGTATGCGATGATCAGCTCCATTTCACCTCTGGATACGCTGCTGATTGCAGGCATGTCACCAAAACGCCAGTGGTGAGCACGGACACCTTGAGCAGCTGCGCGCTGAAAACTCTCATCACCGTGGTGACTCGGTTCGTAGATCTTGTGCACAAGTGGAGGTGCAATTCCGTTCTTGCCTTGCGCATTTTCTCCGTGACAAACCATACAGTTGGCGTTGAAGTGTTGGCGGCCGCGTTCGGCGTCGACATTCAGTGACGAGGGGACAAACACTGTCACAATGGGCTCGCTGGATGCGCGCTGCATTTCCGCTTGTTCCTTTTCGATCCACAACACCACTGCGACAAGAATCAGTGTCGTCGCAGACAGCGCGAGGATCATCATTCGGTTGTTTTTTGCCATCTGAATTCCAGTGATGAATCGCTAGTCTTGTCTGTAAATCGATAAATGGAAAGGCGTGAATTGCGCTATATGCCGCCCAACATCCAGATGGCCATGCCGACCATCATGAGGTTTTCAAGCAGCGATACAAACCCCAGCGGTACGTTGCGATCGCCCCCGACACAAGCGCACACGAGGTCGCGTTTGTCGAGGTAGACCGCCTTGAACACGCTGATCGCGCCGATGCCGGCCGCGACCAGTGCGAGCGGCGCCGAGACCACGGTCAGTACGCCTGCGAGCATCAACAAGCCAGCTCCGGTTTCGATATAGGGGTAGACGTGGGCATAGCCTGGCCAGCGCTGGGCAAGCAGGTCGTAGCCTGCGAACACGCGGGCAAAGGAATCGATGTCCTGAAGCTTTTGCAGACCGAGCAGCACCATGGCCAGCGCGATGAACCAGGCTATCGTCTGCCCGGTGAAGACAATATCAAGCCTGAGCCAGGTCACGCACACCGCAAGCGCCGCGGCCACGGCGAAAAGCGCGATCACCGGTCGGTAGCTGCGGCCGGGAGCGGCGTCGACAGCGACGCCGAGGTGCGCGCTCAAGGCTTCGAATCCACCGATCCGGTCGCCGGCGATGAAGGTCTGCGGCGTGGTGGGCACGTCGTGTTCGGCGAGGAA
>CALDHJ010000190.1 GCA_937941555.1 uncultured Granulosicoccaceae bacterium
GGTTGGTCGAGATACTGCACACACTCGGGGCGCGCTTCATGCAGCTCACCTACAACAACCAGTCCCTGCTCGCGACCGGCTGCTACGAGGCCGAAGACCCGGGCGTCACGCGCATGGGCCGCGAGGTGATCCGCGAGATGAACCGTGTCGGGCTGGTGATCGACATGAGCCACTCCGCCGAGCGCTCGACGCTCGAAGCCTGCGAGATCAGCGAGCGGCCCATTGTGGTCAGCCACGCGAACCCCGCACACTGGCACCCGGCGCTGCGCAACAAGTCCGATGCCGTACTGCGCGCGCTCGCCGAGAGCGGTGGCATGCTCGGCTTCTCGCTCTACCCGCACCACCTCAAGAGTGGCTCCAGCTGCACGCTGGAGAGCTTTTGTCAGGCAATGGCCGACGCCGCCGAGCTCATGGGTGTCGATCACCTTGGCATTGGCTCGGACCTCTGCCAGGACCAGCCCGACAGCGTCGTCGAATGGATGCGTGTCGGCCGTTGGAGCAAGTCAATCGACTACGGCGAGGGATCGGCCGACAACCCCGGTTTTCCGCCCATGCCGACGTGGTTTGGCGGTAACGCCGACTTCGACAACCTGCAGCGCGGGCTGCGCGATGTCGGTTTCAGCGACACCGATGTCGACGCCATCATGGGCGAGAACTGGCTACGGTTCTTCGACCGGAATTTCGGCCCCGCGACGGTCTGATACACACCCACCCCGAATGCGCTGAATCGCGTTCAGGGTTGTGACTCCACAGCCGATGGGTTCTGACGTATAAAGAGGGGTCTGCCGCCCCGCACAACGAGGCCACTGCCATGCACAACGACGGTCTAATGCGCGACCCGAACACGGTGACTCAGCTCGCCCGCCTCGGCAGTGCGCACGCCCACCGGCTTTCGTTCATGCGCGTGCTGTTGCGCCGGCTCAAGCGGGAGAACTGGCGTTTCAGCCGACACCGCTTCGAGATCGACGCGAACGGCGTCGGCCGCGCGGTCTACCTGGCCGCGGGCCCCGAGCACACCTATGCGCTTGTGGCCTTTGCACACGACTTGCCGGACGAATTGCGCTCGGACCGCGTCATCGCCGAGGCCTGGGACACCACCTTCTGCCTGCACGACGGCATCCCGAGCGACGCCGACCTGGATCGCCTCGAGGCCAATGTGCCGAAACAAGAGGCGGGCCGCATCAGTGGGCGCGAACTGTCGCTCTCGCGTGCTAACCGGTCTGTGCGCCTCTTCAAGACCGTGATCGACGCCTTGTCAACAGGCCAACAACCCGACGCCGATGAGCTGTTGCGGGTCGGCTATCTGATGCGCACCACCGCCGTCTACGGTTCAGGCAAGTTCGGCGCTGCAGATCGCGATGCCATCTCGGATCGAGCGGAATTTGCAAGCCCGTTTCAAGTCGAGCTGCTCAACGTCTTCCTGATTCGCGCGTTCACGCTCGATCTCGTCGAACACATGGCAGCCGCCAAAGGCGGGGAATCCGCCGTGACCCTCGAACCGGCTCTGCGGCGCACGCTCGGCGTCGGCAACTCGACCGGGCTCGGCATGGCACCCTTTCTGGTCAACCACCCACGCCTTACCCACAGTTGGCTGCACGCTCGCGAGACCGCACTGGCGCGCGTGCGCGCATTGCCCGACGCTCCGCAATACACTGTCGACGCCTTTCTGCATTTTCTCCGGCGGGCGCAGCAGAACGCCGCAACTTGGCACAGCGAACACCCGGTGCAACAACCCAAGATCGCGTCTCTCGTACAGGACCTCAACACCCTGAGCGACCACTTCGAGCGCTTTGATTGGCAGACAATACAACCCTGGAACGCACTCTGGGTCTGGGCTGAGGCGACGCTCGGTCTCGAGGGACAGGAACAATTGCTCGCCCTGATGCTCGAGCCGCACGGCGATCTGGTCGACGACCTCGCCGACGCGCTCTCAACCGACGAGCCCTTCCCGCCCCTGGACGCGCGCGGCAGCGTTGCCGACTTCCGGGCGTTCCTGCAGACACACTACGGC
Source organism: uncultured Granulosicoccaceae bacterium (assembly GCA_937941555.1). GTDB lineage: Bacteria > Pseudomonadota > Gammaproteobacteria > CALCKW01 > CALCKW01 > CALCKW01. Next base: position 2,012 of record CALDHJ010000190.1, read on the forward strand.
TGGGCACTGTCGATCGATCACGCGCCCGACAGCAGCCGCGCGCGATTCTGGTACGTCTCGGAGGAAAAGCTCGAACCCCGCCTTGGCGAGCGCTTTGACGAACCCGGCGCCGAACGGGAGCAACCACTCGGCATCAGTTGGCAAGTGCGCCAACTCGACGATGCACTGGACGCGCACGATCCGAACGCGTCGCTGGTCGATTTCCTCGCCCGCCACCCCGAGCACCGACACACCGTGCGGCGCAGCCAACTCGCACCAGCTCATCCCTACATGGAAGTGCGTGACAACCTGATCGACGCCGGCATGCTGCCGATCGATCTGTTGCGGGTAAAGCTCGCGTTTTTTGGTGCCAACCGTTTCGATCCGCGCTCGGACCGGTGGTTGCGCATCACCATGTTCCAGCACGCGCCGTTCCCGGACGAACTGCAGTCTGATGACGCCGACGACTGGTGCTACCCGTTGTACCCACCGGCCGCCAACGCGTGATCGTATCGCTCGGTGAAGTGGACGCCATGCTGCGCAAGGCGGCCCGGGGTGCGGGCTGGCCCTGGGGCCACGCCGAAGAACTCGGTGCCAGTGCGCGGGCGTTGTGCGGCTCGGGCTTGCCCGGCGTCGCGCTCGGCGCTGCACTGCTGAACGCAGCAGCAAACGATAGCCACTGCCCGATACGCTTCGCTGCC
>CALDHJ010000191.1 GCA_937941555.1 uncultured Granulosicoccaceae bacterium
CATGACCTACCGGTCAGGATTCCGCCTGCTCGAGTGGGCCAACCGGATCTGGTCGCGCAACGACCTGCGCAAACTCGCACAAGACGAACTCGACAACCTCTCCGCCCGCACCGGCGAGACCGTGATGCTCTCGGTGCTGGCTGACACCCACGTCATTCACCTCGATTGCGTCGAGAGCGCCCAGAGCGTGCGGACATCGGTTAGCGTCGGGCACCGCATCCCGGCCTGGTGTACGGCGGCTGGCAAGGCCTTGTTGGCTCAGCTGCCGCTCGAGCAACAACAGCGCACCCTCGAGCAAACGGCCTTTGCACGGTTCACCAGCAACACGGTCACCGACCCAAAAGCGGTACTCGCGCAGTTGCAAGCCGTACACCGCGACGGCATCGCCATCGACGACGAAGAACACCATGTCGGCATTCGCTGTCTCGCGGCACCCATCATCGACGGCAGCGGCGTCGCCGTGGCTGCCATCAGTATCTCGGCACCCACGTTCCGCATCGAAGCCGCCGGTTTCGAGCAGTGGCAGGCGTGGGTCGGTGCCAGTGCGCACACCATCGGAACACGGCTGTTGCCGACCGGATCGACAACTGCCCCCTAAACCCGGAGTAACGACGTGGCTCGAGTCAGGCTGACACAGGCGAAGAAAACCTTTGGTTCCGTTGACGTAATCCGGGGTGTTGACCTCGACATTGCCGACGGCGAGTTCACGGTGTTTGTGGGGCCGAGCGGTTGCGGCAAATCGACGCTGCTGCGCCTGATTGCGGGCCTGGAGACGCTCTCCAGTGGCAGCATTTACATCGACGACGACGACGTGACCGACCGTGCCGCTGTGGACCGCGGCATCGCCATGGTGTTTCAGAGCTACGCCCTCTACCCGCACATGACGGTCGAAGAGAACATGGGCTTCGGCTTGCGCATGAACAATGTCGATGAAGCCGTGATCTCCCAGAAAGTCGGCGACGCCGCCAGATCCCTGCAGCTCGATGCCCTGCTCGATCGCCGACCGGCCCACCTCTCCGGCGGACAACGGCAGCGCGTCGCCATCGGCCGCGCGATCGTTCGCGACCCGAAAGTCTTTCTCTTCGACGAGCCGCTGTCGAACCTCGACGCCGAGTTGCGTGTCGACATGCGCCTCGAGATTGCGCGCCTGCACCGCAAACTTGCCACCACCATGGTCTACGTGACGCACGACCAGGTCGAAGCGATGACACTGGCGGATCGTATCGTGGTGTTGCGCGCCGGTGTTGTCGAACAGGTCGGCGCGCCACTCGAGCTCTACAGCCGCCCGGCCAACGCCTTTGTCGCAGGCTTCATCGGCTCACCGAAGATGAATTTTGTCGACGCAACAGTCGCGAACAGCACGCCGGATGGGTTGGTATTGACCCTGCCCGACGGCAATTCCTTTCACATTGCGCGACGGGTTGACGCGCTGTCAGCCGGCGACAGCGTGTCGCTCGGCATCCGGCCGCAGGACCTCGCTGGGAGCACCGGGGATATCGCCATCACGGTTGACGTCGATCTGGTCGAGGCCCTTGGCGGCACAAGCCACATACACGGCCGCGCACTCGGTGTCGGTCACTTCATCGCCGAACAGTCCGGTGCAGTGGTGGCCGAAGATCAGCAGCTGCAACTCGCACTCGACAGCGCGAACGTGCACCTCTTTGACAGTAACGGGCAACGCATCGACACGGCTGCGGCTCGCAACTGACAGCGCCCACCGTCGCTCAGGTACGCGCTTTCTCGAAAGCCGACCAGGCTGCCTCGAACGCGGCAAAATCAAAGCCGGGCGCGCGCGCCGGTTCGAGTACCAAGCGTTCCATTGACAGCATCTTGTTCAGCGCATCCGCCAAATCCGGGACCACTTCATTTGGCACTACCAAGGCACCGTGGCGGTCCGCGTGCACCAGCTCGCCCGGAGCGACCTCGAGACCGAACACGTTAACCGGCGTATCGATCTCGCGCACGTGCACGAACCCGTGACTGGGCCCAATTGATCCGGCGACAACCGGAAACCCGTCGGGCACGTCACCCAGATCCCGCATGACGCCATTGGTCAGTGCGCCAGCAAGACCGAAGCCCTTGTGCACGGTGGTGTTGATCTCGCCCCAGTAGGCGCCGATGCAGTTCGGATAGTCGACATCCTCGACCACCGCAACCGCCGGTCGGGGCCCTTCGCTCATGTGGCGGTAGTAGTCCATGCGACGGGCCTTGATCACCCCGGCAGGCTCGCTCGGCGGTGCCAGCGCTGCAATTTTGGCGGTACGCGCGTAGCCGACGATGGCACCCTCTTCGGGTGCTGAGCACAGCATGGTGCCGCGGGTGAAGCGGTTGAAGCCGCGCTGGCCTTGAGCCACTTCAATGGCGTTGCACACACTCGGGGTATCGACCCCCCGCAGCAGGGTCAGCAGCGCCTCATCCACGGGCACGTGCCCCGGCGAGATCGGCACCCTGCCCGATCGCGGCAAGCTTGGCGTAAGCGATGTCAGGATCAACGGCACCAAATCCCGCGAAGGTACCGAATCCGCAATCCGAGCCCGCAACCACACGCTCGGTGCCGACGATCTCGACAAAGCGCTCGATGCGCTGTGCGACCAATTCAGGGTGTTCAACGAAGTTGGTTGTGGTGTCGACAACACCCGGCACCAGCACCTTGTCGTCGGGAATTTCCCGCTTGCGGTCGCGGAACACGGTCCACTCGTGTCCGTGGCGCGGGTTGCTGGTCTCGAACAACACGTAGCGCGCACGGGTTTTCATGAGTGTAGTGAAGACCTTGTCCATATCGATGTCGCAGACATGCGGGCCCTCGTAGTTGCCCCAACAGATGTGCACCCGCACCCGCGCCGGATCGATGCCGTCGAGCGCGTGGTTTAGCGCTTCAACGTGCGACTCCGCCACCGCGATGAATTCGTCGTCGCTCAAGTCATTGAAGAGCATGTGGCGCGAGAGCGCGAGGTCCGGGCAATCGAGTTGCAGGTCGAGTCCGGCGTCGACGATGGTGCGGTATTCGTCGCGCATCGCATCGGCGAGGGCGGCGAGATAGGCCTCGCGGCTGGGATAGTGTGCGTTCTGCAGAAACAGCGATATCACGCCGGGCGATGCCGCATTCATGAAACCCCGCGACGCACCGTGGGCGGCCATGCCCGCTTTGAGGTTGTCGATGTCTTTCTGCAATTCACCCTGGCCCTTGGACCTGACGTCACCGACACACTGCGGCCGGGCGTAGGTGGGCGTGCCGCCGCTATCGGCGAGACGCTCGAGAAACCCCGGGAATTGTT
>CALDHJ010000192.1 GCA_937941555.1 uncultured Granulosicoccaceae bacterium
CACTACGACGTTTTCAACGGCGATGCCGACGGCCTCTGCGCACTTCACCAACTGCGTCTCGACAACCCGATCGAGTCCGAGCTGATTACCGGCGTGAAACGGGACATCGACCTGTTGAAGCAGGTCCCGGACTCAGCGCAATCGGTCACCGTGCTCGACGTCTCGCTCGACAAGAACCGCGAGGCGCTTCAACGACTGCTCGACGCCGACACACGCATCACCTACATCGACCACCATTTCCCGGGTGAGGTGCCGAATCACCCAAATTTGTCGACCACAATCGAAACCGCCGCAACGGTATGCACAGGCTTGTTGGTCAACGGGCACCTCAAGGGCGCCTACCTGCCCTGGGCCGTGACCGCAGCCTATGGCGACAACCTGAATGCAACAGCGGAACAAGCGGCAACGCCTTTGGGGTTGTCAGACGCTGCGCTCGCCGATCTCAAACAGCTCGGCACGCTCATGAACTACAACGGATACGGTGCCACGCTTGATGATTTGTGGTTTACTCCGACCGCGCTCTATCAGGCGATCAAACCGCACAGTGACCCCTTCACCTTCATCCGCGAAGACTCCGCATTCGAGACACTGCGCGATGGCCATGCCGCCGACACCGAGAAAACCGAAAACCTCGCGCCGTCGATCAGCGAAGACCACATCGCGGTCTACGAGTTGCCAGACGCCCCTTGGGCGCGGCGAGTCAGTGGCGACTTTGCCAACGCACTGGCAAACCGATATCCGGATCGAGCACACGCCCTGCTGACAGAAAAACCCGGCGGTTACCTGGTGAGCGTGCGCGCGGCGCTGGCCCGACGCGAGGGCGCCGACGCGGTGTGCCGTCAATTCAACACCGGTGGCGGTCGAGCGGCGGCAGCCGGTATCAATACACTGCCGCCCGAAGACGTCAATCGATTCATCGACAGCCTGCGCGCTGCCTACGCCGGCACCTGACCGCCATGAACACCTACTTTCACGACATGCTGGCGCCCGCCATCCGCACGGTCCCCGATTGGCCTATCGAGGGTGTGCAGTTTCGCGACATCACACCGGTGCTCGAAGACCCGACACGTTACCGAATCCTCATCGACACCTTTGTCCACCGATACATCGATGAGCAGATCGACGTGGTCGCCGGTGTCGACGCGCGCGGTTTCATCCTCGGCGCCCCGGTCGCCTATGCCTTGAACACCGCCTTCACCCCTATCCGCAAGGCAGGCAAGTTGCCCGCCGAGACGCTCTCACGCTCGTACACTCTCGAATACGGCGAGGCTGCCCTCGAGATGAACAAGGATGCCTTCGCCCCCGGTGCACGCGTGCTGCTCGTCGATGATCTGATCGCAACCGGTGGCACACTGGGCGCGGCAGTCGATATGATCAAGGCGCTCGACGGCGAGCTGGTTGAAGTCGCGGCGCTCGCCAAAATCGACGCACTTGGCGGCGCCGAGCGCATGCAAGCACTCGGGCTCAAGGTGTTCACCCTGCTCGATTTCTGACCCGGCTCTCACCGACCGCGCTCGATACCGCCACACACTCTGACGACGGAACCGTCCAAACACGACATGATTGAAGTCAGCGCGCTCCACAAGCGATTCGGTTCGTTCTCGGCGGTACACGACGTCAACTTCACGGTTGAGCGGGGACAGGTGTTGGGGTTTCTCGGCCCCAACGGCGCCGGCAAGTCCACCACCATGAAGCTGATCACAGGCTACTACCGACCAACCTCAGGTCGGGTGCACGTGAACGGGCTGGACACCCACCGCCACACCCGCCGCATGCAACGCGAGCTCGGCTACCTGCCCGAGGGCGCCCCGGCCTACGGCGACATGACCGTTGCGCACTATCTGACATTCATCGCCCATTGCCGTGGACTGAGCCGAAAGCTGAGCAAGACCCGGCTGCGCGCAGTGAGCGAACAGCTCGAGCTGGACGATGTACTCAGCCAGCGCATCGAGACACTTTCCAAGGGATTCAAACGCCGCGTGGGCATTGCCCAGACGCTGGTCCACGATCCGAAAGTCCTGGTGCTGGACGAACCCACAGACGGGCTTGACCCCAATCAGAAACAGCAGGTCCGCGAGCTGATCCGCAGTTTGTCTGCCGACAAGACCGTGATCCTCTCGACCCACATCCTCGAGGAAGTCGAATCGGTTTGTCACCGTGCCCTGATCATCGCGCACGGGAAAGTCCTCGCGGATTCGACACCCGGCGCACTCGCGAGGCAATCTCGCTACTGCGGCGCTGTCACGCTCGAACTGCCCAATGCCCGGCAGGCCGCCGCATTGCTCAACGCCCTGCCTGAGGTGGAATCGGTGGAATTCAGCATCGACAACCCACAGCGGTTCACCGTATTACCCGCACCAGACGCACCGCTGTTCGTTGCCATTCAGGCAAAGCTTGCAAGCAAGGGCTGGGCGCCTGCGGCCATGAGTGTGGAATCCGGTCGACTCGACGATGTGTTTCAGCGCATCACCCGCCCTAACGCCGTCGAGGTGCGGCTGTGAACGCACTCTCTACTGTCCTGAGGCGCGAGTTTGCGGGTTATTTTTCGAGCCCGCTCGCACTGATTTTCATCCTGATATTTCTCGTCCTGTCCGGCGTGTTCAGTTTTTTTCTTGGTGGATTCTACGAACGCGGTCAGGCCGACCTGGTGAGCTTTTTCTCCTTCCACCCCTGGCTCTACCTCTTTCTGGTGCCGACAATCACCATGAGACTGTGGGCAGAAGAATACAAGACCGGGACAATCGAGGTTCTGCTAACGCTGCCGATCTCAATCGCAACGCTGGTGACCGGGAAATTTCTCGCGGCCTGGTTGTTCACCGGACTGGCGCTGCTGCTCACGGTTCCGCTTTGGGTGAGCGTCAACTACCTCGGTGACCCCGACAACGGCGTCATCGTCGCAAGCTACATCGGCAGTTGGCTCATGGCCGGTGCGTTCATTGCGGTCGGCAGTTTTCTATCCTCGTTGACCGACAAGCAGATCATCGCCTTCATCCTCACGGCCGTCCTGTCTTTCGCACTCGTAGCTGCAGGCTCCCCGCTGGTACTCGACGCATTTACACAGTGGGCGCCGGCAACCCTGCTCGACGGCATCTCCGCGATCAGTGTGCTGTCGCACTTCGAGGCGATCAGCCGAGGTGTGCTCGACGTGCGCGACATCGGGTATTTTCTCATCGTGATCATCACCTTCCTGTTCGCCACCGGCTTCACGGTGTCGGGCGGCCGGGC
>CALDHJ010000193.1 GCA_937941555.1 uncultured Granulosicoccaceae bacterium
GCAGTGAAGCGGGTGGCGTGTTGATTGAGATGATCAACGTGGTGCGCCAATTGTGACGGACGCCGCCCCGAGCGAGGGCCGGCCGGCGAACGGACGCCGCGCGGCTCGCCGATTGGCGATCCAGGCACTCTACCAGTGGGATCTCACCGGTGACGGCATCGGCGACATCATCACCCAGTGCGTCGAGCGCGAACCCGGGCGCATGGCTGTTGACCACGGCTATTTCGAAGAGATGGTGCGCGGCGTGGCCGGATCGGTCTCGACGCTCGATCCTGAGTTCGAAAAATGCCTCGACCGCCCGGTTGACCAGCTCGACCCGATCGAGCGTGCGGTGCTGCGCGCGGGCACCTGGGAATTCGTCAATCGTCTCGATGTGCCTTACCGCGTCGTGATCAACGAGTCGGTCGAGCTCGCCAAGACCTTCGGCGCTGAAGAAGGCCACAAATACATCAACGGCGTGCTCGACAAGCTCGCCAAACACCTGCGGGCGATCGAGACCCAGCGAGGTGCACGGTGACAGCTGACCGTGCCGCACTGGCAGCGGTGTTTGCGCAAAGCGCGCAGACCGCGCGCTACCCGATCGAGCTGCCTGATGCGCCGGTCGCAACTGTCTTCGATATTCCCGAGGGAATGCAGCTGGTGGCTGCGCAGTGTGTGTTGCAAAGCGGTGTCCACCTGAGCCACGGGGAATCTGCAGAGCGCGCTGCCAGTCTTGCATTTTGTTCTGCTGCTGCAGAGCTTGCGGCAAGCGGTGCCATGCCGGCCTGGTCAACGGTGAGTCTGTCGGTGCCCGGTGGAGACCGACAGTGGATTACGCGCTTTGCGGAGCGATTGAATTCACTCGGTGCAGCGATCCAGTTGCAGTTCATTGCAGGTCCGGTGCAACGTGGGACACTGGCTGTCAGCATTCAACTAAGTGGGCTCGTTGAGAGCGGGTGCGCGATGCGACCGGGCGGCGCACAAGTCGGCGACATCGTCTACGTCTCGGGGGAGCTTGGCGCGGTTGCGCATTGCACCGACCGGATTCAACGAGGCGACACGCCCGATGAAGCCTGCCTTCGTCGCTGGCGCTCACCGGTGCCGCGAATCGGAATGGGACGCTACATCGCCGAGTTTGCGACCGGTTGTGTGAATATTTCCGAGGGTCTTGGCCAATCGCTTGCCGACATGGCGCGGTTGTCCGGCGTCGGGATGTCGGTCAAGCTCGACGCGGTACCCTTGCCAGTTTCCGTGTCCGAGCTCGGGGTTGCGGGTCTGGACCTCGCGCTCTACGGCAGCGGTGACAGCGAGCTTTGTTTCACGGCACCGGCGTCAGCGGCGGTTGCTGCGCGACTCGCCAATCTGCCGCCGGTGATGGGGCGCGTAACTGCCATCGGCACCGTCGACGCGGAATCCGGCATCCGTGGCATCAGTGCGCGCGCCCAGGTGGTTGAATTGCCTTCGCGTGGCTGGCGCCACTTCACGGGCACAACCGACATCGTCCTGTGAGTGTTTCCGCCGCACTCTTGCGCGACCCGCGTTGCTGCCTCGGCCTCGGTTTCGGCAGCGGTTTGTTACGCCCGGCACCCGGCACCTGGGGCACCCTCGCGTCCTTGCCTTTCGCGGTGGGCCTACTGCAACTGCCCACGCCCGTGGCCTGGCTGGTGGTGGCGATTGCGGCGTTGGTGGGTATCCACCTGTGTGGGCACACGGCCGAGGCTGCTGGAGTGCACGATCACCCGGCGATCGTCTGGGACGAATTTGTCGGCATGTGGCTGACCCTGTTGTTCGTGCCGTTCAGCTGGTCGAGTCTGGTGGTGGGTTTTGCCCTTTTTCGGCTTTTCGATATCGTCAAACCCTGGCCCATCCGGTGGTGTGATGAGCGGGTCGCCGGTGGGCTCGGCATCATGCTCGATGACCTGCTGGCCGGTGCGTTCGCAGGCGTGGTCTTGTGGGGTATCGTCTCTACCGGTGTGCTGCCTGCGATCTGACCGGTTTGCCCGTGAACGAGTGCTCGATCCGCCTGCACGGATCCGGTGCGCTATCCGTCCTGATCAGTGAGTGATTCAATATGCCGTCCGATCCAAATTCTGCTGCACCGCGTATCGGTTTTGTCAGCCTCGGGTGCCCCAAGGCGCTGGTCGATTCCGAGCGCATCCTGACCCAGTTGCGTACCGACGGCTATGAAGTGTCACCGACCTACGACGACGCAGAGCTGGTGGTGGTCAACACTTGTGGTTTCATCGACAGCGCCGTAGCGGAATCACTCGATGCCATCGGCGAAGCGCTTGCCGAGAACGGCCGAGTGGTGGTGACCGGGTGTCTTGGCGTGAAGCCCGACGTGATCGAAGCCGAACACCCGGGTGTGCTGGCCATAACGGGTCCGCAACAATATGAAGCTGTCATGGAGGCGGTCAGGACGCACGTACCGCCGCCCGAACACAATCCCTATGTCGACCTCATGCCACCGCAGGGCATCAAACTCACGCCGCGGCACTACGCGTACCTGAAGATCTCAGAGGGCTGCAACCACAACTGCACTTTCTGCATCATCCCGAGCATGCGCGGCAAACTGGTGTCGCGTCCGGCCGGCGAGGTCATGGGTGAAGCCGAGCGGCTGGTGTCCGCCGGTGTCAAGGAGCTGCTCGTGGTGTCGCAGGACACTAGCGCCTACGGAGTCGATAGGCGCTACCAGACCAGTTTCTGGGGTGGCAAGCCCGTTCGCACGCGGATGTTGGATCTGGCTCAGGCGCTGGGGTCACTCGGTAGCTGGGTACGCTTCCACTATGTGTACCCGTATCCGCATGTCGACGAGCTGATCCCGTTGATGGCAGAGGGGCACGTGTTGCCCTATCTGGATATTCCGTTCCAGCACGCAAGTCCGACCATATTGCGTGCGATGAAACGGCCTGCGGCGGCTGAAAACACCTTGGCTCGAGTCAAGGCGTGGCGCGATATCTGCCCCGAATTGGCTATTCGCAGCACCTTCATTGTGGGCTTCCCGGGTGAGACCGAGAAAGACTTCGAAAGCTTGCTACGCTTTGCTCAGGAGGCAGAGCTCGACCGTGTGGGATGCTTTGCCTACTCGCCCGTTGAGGGGGCGAGAGCAAATGAATTGCCGGGTGCAGTCCCGGAGTCACTCAAGGAAGAGCGGCTACAGCGTTTCATGGAGTGCGCCGCCGAGATCAGTGCTGAGCGCCTGTCTGGCAAGGTTGGACAGGAGCTGACTGTTCTCGTCGATGCGATTGAAGAAGACGCAGTTGTGGCGCGAAGCTATGCCGATGCGCCGGAAATCGATGGTGTTGTACACATCGAGCCGCACCCGTCGTTGAAAGTGGGTGAATTTGCGCAAGTTCGCGTGACATCGGCCGATTGTTATGACTTGTGGGGCGAAGTGTCAACGCCAGATTGATACGCGCGCAAGCGTTATAACGGGAAGCGAAGTGGCATTGCTGAAGCGTCTGCTGAGTGGAACTTTCATTTTCTACGTTATTGGTGGATGTCTGGCAGCGGGTGTGCACATCGCAATTGTCGCCTCCCTGGTCGAGGGCTTCGCCTACGACAAGGAGAACGCCAACTCCATTGGCTTCGTGGTCGGCGTGGTGATCAACTACTTCTTTCAGGCATTCATTACGTTTCGTGCAGACAACCGCGACCACTGGCAACAATTCCCGCTGTTTGTCGGTTTCGCTGTGATTGGCCTCGGGATCAACCGTTACGTCTTCAGCCACAGCATTCACGATTTTCACCTCCAATACCTCATTGCAACGGCGCTCGCGATCGGCGTGGTGTTCATGTTCAACTACACCTGCAACCGCTTCATCACCTTTCGCCCGGAAGGCGATGAGAAGTCGGATTCGTCGCCGGACGAGCAGCCTCCCCACGGCAATCTGACTCGCCGCGGCACGCCCTGAGACGATCCATGGGCGCTGGCTTTGCGGTATTCGATCTCGATGGGACGCTGACGTCGTCAGACACCTACAAACGATTTCTGCGCGCACGCTTGCGTGCCAAGCCCTGGCGACTCGCGCACTGCGTGCCACTTGCGTGGCATTACCGCGTTGCCGTGCGGGAAGGGCGTGACCACATCTGGTTGAAGCAAAAGGCCCTGAGGGCGATTGCCGGAGGCAGTCGGCGCGACGAGTTGCTGGCCTTTGCTGCGCGATACGCGGCCGATGTGGTGGCCGATGATGTGCCGCAGGTGGCGCTGTCAGCCATTGCCGCGCACCGACAGGCTGGCGATCAGCTGGTGCTGTGTTCGGCGAGTTTCGATTTCTATGTCGAGGCTATCGGTGATGCACTCGGTTTCGACCATGTGATCTGCACGCGTGCAGCCTGGCAGAGCGATCGGCTGGTCGGTGATATTGACGGCATCAATTGTTTTGGCGACGAGAAGATTCGACGCCTGGATGCCGTCGTCGGGTCGGGTGAGCGTGGAACGGTCACCGCCTACACTGATCACCACAGCGATCAACCGCTACTCGACTGGGCTGACAAGCCGGTTGCGGTGAGTCCGACGCGGCACATGCGCGAGGCCGCGAAGTCCAAGGGCTATGCCGTGGAAGACTGGCACGCCAAAGCCGCTTTTGGCAGCTGAGCGACACGCGACCGGTCACAGCCTTGTCTGCACGCCACGGTTCTGAATCAGTCGCGTGTTAACGACGCACTGCCTTGCGGCTCACTGCTCTCAGCCCTTTTTCAGTGTGCTCTTG
>CALDHJ010000194.1 GCA_937941555.1 uncultured Granulosicoccaceae bacterium
GACCGCTACGAGCAGATGCGCCACGATATCGAACGCCCCCTGCTGCCACCTGACGAGCTGTTCCAGAGCCGTGATTCGGTTGTCGAACAGATCGACGCGCGCCAGCCCGTGTTGCTCGGCGCATTTGAAGCCAAGGGCAAAGGCGCACACAACTTCGCAACCCAACTGCCAGACCGCTACCCGATCAACAGCCGCGCCGAACAGCCCCTGAGGTTGCTGCAAGAGAGCCTGACGCGCCGCGCGGGGCGCGTGCTGTTCACCGCTGAATCGCCCGGCCGCCGTGAAGCACTGCACGATCTCCTGCGCGGCAACGGCATCACGCCAAAGCCCGTCGACACCTGGGCCGACTTCATGGCCTCCGAGCTGATTCACGCCATCACGGTCGCACCGACCGGCGATGGCCTTCAGCTCGCCGATGGCAACCTCGCGCTGATTGACGAGACCCAACTCTTCGGCGAGCGTGCACGCACCAGCCAGCGCTCGCGTCGAGACCGCAGGCGTTCGGAGGCGATGATCGCCAACCTCGCGGATCTCGCGGTGGGCGCTCCTGTGGTGCACATCGACCACGGGGTTGGCCGCTATCTTGGTCTGACCACGCTCGACATCGGCGGCATCACGACCGAATATCTCACGCTCGAATACGCCGACGACAACAAGCTCTACGTGCCGGTCGCCAGCCTGCACCTGATCGGTCGCTACACCGGGGCGGATGAAGACACCGCGCCACTGCACAAGCTCGGCTCCGACCAATGGGCCAAGGTCAAACGCAAGGCCGCCGAGAAGGCGCGCGACGTCGCCGCCGAGCTGCTTGATGTGCACGCGCGCCGCGCGGCACGACAGGGCCGCGCCATCGCGCTGGACGCCGCGAACTACACACGCTTTGCCAGTGACTTTCCCTTCGAGGAGACCGAGGACCAGGCCCGCGCCATCGACGACACCATCGCCGATCTGCAGGCAAGCCAACCGATGGATCGCGTGGTCTGTGGTGACGTCGGTTTCGGCAAGACCGAAGTCGCGATGCGCGCCGCCTTCGCCGCAGCCGATGCCGGCACCCAGGTGGTCGTGCTGGTGCCAACCACTTTGCTCGCGCAACAACACACCAAGAATTTTCAAGACCGCTTTGCCGACTGGCCACTGCGCATCGCCGGGCTGTCGCGTTTCGGATCGAGCAAGGACCATACGGCCATCCTCGAGGACCTCGCTAACGGCAAGATCGACATTGTCATCGGCACACACAAGCTGCTCAGCAAAGACGTCAAATTCAAGAACCTCGGACTCGTGATCATCGACGAAGAGCACCGCTTCGGCGTGCGCCACAAGGAACACCTGAAATCCTTGCGTGCAGAAGTCGATGTGCTAACCCTGACCGCGACCCCCATCCCGAGAACGCTCAACATGAGCCTCTCCGGCATGCGCGATCTCTCGATCATCGCGACCGCACCCGCACACCGCCACGCGATCAAGACCTTCGTGACACAGTGGAACGACCACGTCATTCGCGAAGCTTGCCAGCGCGAGCTGGCGCGCGGCGGACAGGTGTACGTGTTGCACAACGAAGTGCGTACGATCGAGAAAGTCGCCAACGACATTGCGACCCTGGTTCCGGAGGCGACCGTGCAATTTGCCCACGGTCAGATGCGCGAGACCGAACTCGAATCGGTCATGCTCGACTTCTACCACCAGCGTTTCTCAGTCCTGGTTTGCACCACCATTGTCGAATCCGGCATCGACGTGCCGACCGCCAACACCATCATCATCAACCGCGCAGACAAGCTGGGCCTCGCGCAACTGCACCAGCTGCGCGGGCGCGTCGGCCGATCACACCACCGTGCATACGCCTACCTCATTACCCCGCACCCGAAGGCAATGACCCCGGACGCGCAGAAGCGACTTGCTGCCATCGAATCGCTCGAGGACCTCGGCGTGGGTTTCACCCTTGCCACGCACGATCTCGAAATCCGCGGTGCGGGCGAGCTGCTCGGTGAAGGCCAGAGCGGCCAAATCCAACAAGTGGGCTTCACGCTCTACAGCGAATTGCTCGAGCGCGCCGTTGAAGCACTCAAAGCCGGAAAGATCCCCGACATCGACGCCCCACTGGGCGGCAACACCGAAGTGGATCTGCACATGCCGGCCCTGCTGCCGGAAGACTATGTGCCGGATGTCCACACCCGGTTGATCCTGTACAAGCGCTTGTCAGGCGCTGGCAGTCAGGCTGACATCGACGATTTCCAGGTCGAATTGATCAACCGTTTCGGACTGCTGCCCGAGCAGGCCAAGACGCTGGTGGCGCAAACCGAGTTCAAGCTCAGGTGCGATGCGCTGGGCATCTCGAAGCTCGACGCAAGCGTTGGCGGCGGTCGACTGCGATTCGATGCAAGCCCGCATTTCGACCCCATGAAATTGATTCTGATGGTGCAGAAATCACCGCAGGTCTACAGTTTCGAGGGTCAGACCGTGTTTCGGTTTGCCGCCGACCTCGAAGAGCGCGAAAGCCGGATACAATTTGTCTCAACGCTGCTCAACACCCTGGAATCCGCGTCATGATGCATCGAATGCGTGCCCTGCTCTGTGTGGCGAGCCTGCTCGTCTGTGCCACACCCGCGCTCGCCAAGGACTACCTGATCGAGGCCATCGCCTTCCGCCACACGGCCTGGGGTGATGGCGCCCCCTGGCAGGCTGGTGTGCTGTTGCCTGATGTCGAGGCCGCCGTCGATCTTGATAGCCCCGATCTACCGGCGGGTTTCGAAGTACTCGGCACCGGCCCGGCCCTGGGCGATCTCGCTGTCAGCCTGGGCGATTCCAGTCAGTACCCGCTCTTGAGTTACCGCGCATGGCGGCAACCCGGCTTGCCACGCGAGGCGGGCATCCCCGTTCGAATCAACGTCGGACCAAGCCTGCAGGTCCGCGACACCGGTAAACCGGCGCCGCGCGCCGCAGCCCGGATCGGTGATGTTTCGGATCTCGAAAACCTGCGCGTGGCGCGCTCGACAGCGAATGCGTTGATCACCCAAGACAGTCAGGTCGTCGGCCAGCTCAACGGCACACTCGAAGTCACTCTCGGGCGCTACCTGCATGTGGAGACGTCTCTGGTGTTCAGCGACCGCGCCGGTGACCGCAGCGCCCATTACAGCGCACACCGCCGAATGCGGTCTCGACGAACGCACTACATCGACAACCCGTTGTTCGGACTGATCGTGCATATCACACCGATCGAAGAGGCCGAAGCCCCTGATGAAAACGCAACAGCGGTCGACGCAGAAGACGCTGAGGACACCAGTACTACAGGCGGCTGAGCAACACGGCATGCTCGCCGCGTCCGCGGCCACCGCAACACCGAGGATCCTCGAGCCAAGGCCAGTGATTCAGTGCATCCCGGTCAATTGAACTGGTGGTGTGCCGCAATGTCGATTCGGTATCGGATTCAGGCCGGATAATTGCGGAACCCTCTGCGGAGTATCTGCTGATGACACACAACGCCGTGATTCCCCAATTTCGACGCTGCCTTAGCGCCTTGCTGTTGCTGTGCACGCTGCCTGGGCTCGCGCACGCGCTGAACGCTGAGGAGCTCAAGCACTTGCTCTGGCGCACCGGCTTTGGAGACGATCCGGCGTTGCGCACCATACTCGCACCGCTAAACCGGCAAGACGCTGTCGACACACTGCTGTCAACGCTGCAGTTCGAACCCACGCTTGATCCGCCAACGTGGGTCGACGCGCCGCTGTTACCTGCCAAAGCACCCACCGACCTCAATCCTGCTGACAAGGCCGCGTTCTTGCGAGAGCGCAACAAAGCCCGTCGGGTGCGGCGCGCTGATTTGCAGGCATGGTTCCTGCGCAACGCCGCACATAGCCCGTCGGCCTTCGCTGAGCGCCTCACGCTTTTCTGGCACAACGTGTTTGCCGTCGAATTACAGCGCATGCCGGACCCGACCTACCTGTGGTTTCAACATCGGAAAATACGATCCCTCGCCGCTGGTGACTACCGCGAACTGGTGCGGCAGATGGCGCTCGACCCGGCGTTGTTGGTCTACCTCGACAACCACAAGAACCACCGCAAACGCCCGAACGAGAATTACGCCCGCGAACTGCTGGAACTGCACACCTTGGGCGAGGGCCACTACAGCGAAAACGACGTGCGCGAGCTCGCCCGGGTACTTACCGGCGCGCGCGCAGACCGTCAGACGGGCCAATACGAATTCAGAGCTCCCTGGCACGACCGCGGCAAAAAATCCGTCTTCAACCGTGTCGGCGCCTTCCTGCCGGAGGATGCAGCCTCTCTGATTCTCGCGCATGAGCAGGCGCCGCTTTACCCGGTAAAACGCCTCTGGCAGGAATTCATCAGCGAGACGCCCGTTCACACAGCGGTCGAGCGCCT
>CALDHJ010000195.1 GCA_937941555.1 uncultured Granulosicoccaceae bacterium
GTATTCAATAGCGTCCATTTCGGCGATCGAGTGGCGGTTTTGCCCACCCTGTTGCCCGGTGTCTCGCACTCGGACGCGTCAAGCTTGGGCCAAACGCCGTCAATCGCTGAGAAACGTCGCCCAATCCGACAGCGGCGCACGCTCCGTGACGAGTTGGTTGGCCGGGTCGTCGAGTGTCGCGTAACCCATCGACAAACCACACACCACGGTCTCGGTGTCGGGGATCGGCAGGGTCCGGCGAAGAGCGGCGTGGTAGCCGCAAAACGCCGCTTGTGGGCAGGTGTGCAGGCCGGCTTCGCGGGCGAGCAGCATGATGTTTTGCAGAAACATGCCGTAGTCGAGCCAGCTGCCGGTGTTGAGTCGCCGATCGATGGTGAAGACCATGCCCACCGGCGCGTCGAAGAATTGAAAATTGCGCCGGTGTTGGGCTGCCATGCCCTCGCGGTTCTCGCGGGCGAGACCGAGCAGTTTGTAGAGTCCCAGACCAACCGTGCGGCGACGGGTCAGGTAGGGCTCGAAGAACGTGTCGGGGTAGTATTTTTCTTCCGAGTCGAAGGCGACGCCGGCATCGAAGTCGGCGTGAATCGCTTCGACAGTGCGGGCGAGCTGCGCGCCCTCGAGCACATACGCTCGCCAAGGCTGCATGTTCGTGCCGCTGGGCGCGCGGGCGGCGGTATCGAGAATCTGCCGTACGGTCATGCTGTCAACCGGGGTGTCTTTGAACGCCCGAAGCGATCGACGGCTGGTGACCGCGTCAGATACGGTTGGCGAGGGCAGGGCGTCCGATGTGTAGTCCATCGTCTGGTGTCCGGAGAATCTGTGGGGTGATGGGATGGTAAACCAGTTGGGCCGGTGGCTCCGCCCTTCGCGGTATCAACCGCGTTCGTCGTCGTGGGTGCTGGCTGATAGACTCATTTTTTTGCGGATCGAATGAGACGTGGCACGAGAGCGAACAACAGAGATGGTCGGCGACGCGCCCTTGCCCAATGCGGTCGAGGCGCAGGAAGGTATTTTCTTCTACACCATCGGGTTGGGTGTGGTTGTCGGCTTGTTGCTCTGGTGGGTCGCCTACAAGGGCAGACAGTGGTGGCTGCTGACCTGGAGCGTCGGCCTGGTTGTGGCCGGGCTGCTGTCGATGGTTCTGTTCTGAGCTTGCAACTTGCGTCGACGTCTCGATTCGGCCTTGGCGGGCTCGGCAAGTGGCGCGTGGGTTTTCAGACTGCTTCGTCCAGCGCGCGCTGAATGTCGGTCAGGCTAGGCGTGGGATCGGTGTAGTCGATTCGGATGCGCCAGGCCGTGTTGCCGCGCTGCAAGGCAAGGCTCGGAAAACCCTGAACCCCGAATTGAGCACAGCGTTGCTGATCTTCGGCAAACGTCGCGTACACCGATTCGCTGCCGAGCTTGTCGGCAAATGCCGCCTCGTCGAAGCCGACCTCGACCGCCAGAGCGATCAGCTCGCTTGCGTCGCTGGGGTTGCGCGCTTCGAGGTAGTAGGCCTCTTGAATGCGGCTATTCAAACTTTCCTCGAGCGACGGGTCGAGCAGACGCGCTGTCGCGACAGCCCGGCACGCCGGGTAGGTCGCGCGACGCGGTGCGCACTCAGTCCAGAAGTCGTGGTTGAATCGCGTGCCCGGCACGGCCGTTTCGATGTGGCGCCAGTACCCCGCAATGGTGGCTTTCATTTGCTCGGGCATGGGTTCGTCGGTGTCGGGTGCCAGCCCGCCCAGCACTCGTTCAACCGCGACGCCCTCGGGCAGGGCGGCGGCAATCTGTGCCCAGACCGGTTTGAATGCCCAGCACCAGCTGCACATCGGGTCGTGGAAGTGGAACAGAGTAGCCATAAGGGGTCTCGCGTATGTGTGACTGACGGCGGTCAGGGCCGCACGGTTGGCAACTGTCGGCCGCGTGTTTGACAGGGTGTTTTCGCGCGTCTCCAGACTGCCACAGGGCCCGCTTTGGCGCGAGCGCAGCTGGCCCGTTGGGGTTCTGTTCGCAGGGCGGGCTTGCGCTAGACCTGACTTGCGATAGCCCCTAGACTGCTTTACCCGCCACTGGTGTCCCTATGCGTCTCCTCTATCGCGTGCCGTTGCTCGGCATGCACTTTGTGCTTGCCTCTTTGCTGGGTTTGCTGTTGTCGGCCCTGCGCCCCTTTCACCCCTCGAACAGCCGACTGTGTGCGCAACTGTATTCGCGTCCGGCATTCCCATTGATGGGGATGCGGGTCGAGCATATCGATGTGGACCATTTCCCGCGAGACCGGCCGTTTCTCGCAGTGTCAAATCACCAGAGCAACTGGGATCTGGTGGTGGTCGGCAGCATCGTCCCGGCCCGCACAGTGAGCGTGGGCAAGAAGAGCCTGCGTTGGGTGCCGGTGTTCGGGCAGCTCTACTGGCTCGCCGGCAACGTGCTCATCGACCGGGGTGATCGCAGCAAGGCGATCGAAGCAATGGCCAAGTCGAAGCAGGCGTTGCTCGAACAGGCGACCAATATCTGGATCTTCCCCGAGGGCACGCGCAACCGCGGCCACAACATGCTCGACTTCAAGAAGGGCGCGTTCCTGACAGCCATCGACGCCGGCGTGCCGGTTGTACCGGTCTGCTGCAGCGCCTACCTCGACGGGTTTTCGCTGTCACGTGCGGACAACGGCACCGCGCGCCTGGCGGTGTTGCCGCCGATCGAAACCGACGGCATGACGGCTGATGATGTCGGCGACCTGATGGCCAACTGCCATGCACAAATGATGGCAACCATCACAC
>CALDHJ010000196.1 GCA_937941555.1 uncultured Granulosicoccaceae bacterium
ACCGGTGGCAGCACCAGGGTGGTCAGCGGCCCGCCGCCGCGAAGCGACACCCGGTGGCCCCGCCCGCCGGCCGGCGCATTGATTTGCAGGGTGAACAGAGCGACGGCCGCCCAGTGCGGTGCCATGCACGGCACCCGGCCCGGCTTGTTGAAATGCGACTCGCTCGCGTCAATCAGGAGGTTCTCGATGGGCACCTCTGCGCCGCCGTCGAGGTGGACGTCCTGCATGAACGCCGGCCCGCTGTCCGGAAACACATCAAAGAGATGCGCCACCGGGCCAAACGCCGCCTGCAACGTCGCCTCGTCGGGCGGGTTCTGCCAGCGGTGTTGCCATTCGCGTGCGTTCTCGGGTGCACAGGTGGATTGCAACAGGCCGATCAGCAGTTGGTACACCGCACCTTTGAAGTCTGCGCGCGGTGCGATGATGTCCACACCGGTGCGTGCCCCCTCGGTGCCCAGTTGGGCACACGAGATGCGGTCGACCTCAGCGCCTCCCACCGGCAACCATGCGCTATTCAACAGGTTCATCTGAGAGCTCCTTGCTGACGTCCTTTTTCAGCACGAGGACGAACAACCATGTGCCAAACAATCGCAACCTGACTGACACGTCTATCATCAAAATTACCAATACATTTTTATTAAGTATATATCTCTTTAAAAAAAACAATCCTCTTCTCCAGTGTAGTATCCACCGTTCCCCAGTCTTTTTTTGGGGATGAACCGTATATGTCGCTGTAAAACGACACGATCCCTACGCTTGTGGGGCGCAACGGACCAGCTCGGCAACTGGCAAAACTGCCGCCTCCTATCGCCTCCGCGTGCACTACGCGGCGTCACTAAGCAACGGACCAATCTTCGGCATCCGTTGACAAGTCAACCGGTTCTCAAACCGTCTTGAGGGGTGTAATGCCAGGTTGCCCCACTGGCCGAATCCAACACGACTGTCCATTCGCCTGTTTCGGATTCAACCAGCGGGAGTACACAGGTGTACTCGTCAAGCCGATCAGTGTCTGCGACGAGCTGTTTGAGCGCGGCCGCCAAGGGCCCACCGTCTGGCCAAGTGAGCGCTTTGAGCGTTGCGGTTCGCAACTTGAGGCTGCTCATGTCCCAGGGGTACGCCGTGGCGTTGGCCCACGGTCTGAGCGCGGTGCCATCCCAGCGCGCGAGGTAGACGGTTGTGTTGTCATCGCCCAAACGGGTTTCCACCCTGGCCTCTTCGTCCCACGCGCTTGTGCGGCAATAGCCCGCCTCGAACGTCAGGGCTGACCATTGCCCCATGTCGCGCTGACCTTTGGCTTCCCCTTCACTCTTGAGCTGCGCACCTTGCAAGCCTGGAGGCAGGTTGTCGGTGGCGTACGCATGCTCGAGCAACGCGCGCGCATCACCCGGCATGCGCCAACCGCCGTGCGCGCGAAGCCACTGTGCGCTCTGCCACAGTACGTGGGTTTCCGGGTAGACCGCGTGGCTGCCGCGTGAAAAGGCCGCCAGCCAGTTCTCGTCTGGCGTGTCGGTCCACGGCGGCGCCAGCACGGTCAGTTGCGCCGTATCGCGCGCTTCGCGCGACGCACGGTCCCCGTCCAGGCTGCGGGTGTGACGCTGCAGGCGACCGGCGCGTTGCACAAGCAGGTCTATCGGGGCCAGATCTGACAGAAAATGGTCGAAGTCGAGGTCAAGGGACTGCTCGACAACTTGCGTTGCGACCAGAATGCGGCCCCGGCGGTCATCGGCGTTACTGTCAGGGCCGAACCACCCCTGCAGCTGCATCTCGATGGCGAGCCTGTCTGCAAATGCAAATCGGCTGTGAAAGAGGTGCAGGCGCCCGGTGTCAACGCCAGCGACACCCTGCAGCGCCTGCCAGGCGGCACGGGCTTCGTCGACGGTATTGCGCACCCAACACACACACGCCCCTCGCGCAGCCGCGGCCACCACCTGTTCCAATGCGGTGTCGACGCCGTGCACAAATACAACCCTGACCTCTCGCGTCACCTCGGGCCGCGTTGCCACCGGGTGCTGAGCCAAACCGTCCGCGCTCACGTGGGTCACCAGCGGGTAGGGTGCATCGCGGTCAATCGCAAACTGCTCGCGCGGGCCTGTGACCGCGCGGGCCATGGCCACCTTTTGTGCCGCCGTCAGGGTGGCAGACAACAACACCGTGCTGCCGCCAAGCGCGGCGTGAAACGCCAGCAGGCGGTACAACAGCTCGCGGGTGTAGTGGTCGTATGCGTGCACTTCGTCGAGCACCAAGACATGACCTGCCAACCCCAACAGCCGCAGGCTCTGGTGCCGGGCGGGCATCACCGCAAGCAACGCCTGGTCTATGGTGCCGACGCCAACATCGGCCAGCAGGCATTTCTTGCGACTGTCGGCCAGCCAGAAATTGCATTGCGCGCCACTGGCACGCTCGGTCCCGTAGGAGGCGTTGGCGGGGAGCGCGTTGAACAGGGCCTGCTGAAAATCCTGTGACAGGTGTCTTGCACCGTGGCTCAACACCAGACTCGGGGAAGAGGATTCTGAAAATAACGACCGATAGACGCCCGCCATGCGCGAATACATCGCATTGGCCGTCGCCATACTGGGCAACCCGACGTAGACCCCACTCGCCCCGGTAGTCTGCATCAAACGGTGCACCAACGTCATGGCAGCTTCGGTTTTACCGGCGCCGGTCGCGTCCTCCAGAATAAACAATTGCGGCCCGTCTGCGGGGGTCACGGAGTCGCAGTGATGCTGCAGTGGTGTTGGTGCTAAGCCTGGAAACAGTTGCTCAAAACGTTGAGTACCAGCCGAATGCGCATTGAACAAGCCAGTCGACTCGACGGCTCTGCGCGCAGACGGCAAGGCGTGACGCGTCCAGTACTCGGCCATCGGCATCGGTGTCGAGCGCATTGGAAAAAAGTGGCTGTTCGACCCGAGCCAGTCAGCCAGTACGAGCAAGCCAGCCAGCAACCAGGAACTGTCCGTTGCAGTGGTATCCTTGCGGTCGCAATAGCCAGCCAGAATGGCCTCGACCGGCAGCGGGCAGACCCCGTGCCAGTCATCG
>CALDHJ010000197.1 GCA_937941555.1 uncultured Granulosicoccaceae bacterium
CACCACGCCGATGTGTGTCGGGTGTGAGGGCAGCGGCCGCTTGCGGTCGGTATCGAACAGCCCCTCGGCTTCAAAGCGCTTGAGGTTGTCGAGGTAGCGTTGTTGCAGCGCGCCGTCGCCGGCGAGCTCGACGGATTCGACGATGAGTTGGTAGTCGCCACGCGGTTCATAGAGCGAGGCGCGTGCCCGTACGCGAATCTGCTGCCCGTGCTCGAGTGTGACTCGACTGTTTCGGGCGCGCTGCTTGAAAAAGGCGCAGCGCACCTGCGCGCGCGCATCCTTGAGCGAGAAGTAGAGGTGGCCTGAAGCCGGTTTGCTGAGGTTGCTGATCTCGCCTTCGACCCAGACCATGCCGAGGGTCAATTCAACCAGCTCTTTGACAGTGCGGTTGAGTCTGGAGACGGTAAAGACGTCGCGCTCGGCGCGCGCCAGCTTGGGGTGCGAGTTCACCCGCGCAGTGTATCGAATCGCTCTGCAAAATGTGCGGAGATGCCTGCACTCTTTGGGGTACAATGTGGACGCATCGTGGCGCGGCGTCTTCTCACTCTGGACACCGCGCTCAGCACCACCCGGAGCTCCCTTAACTCGATGCGCATTCTCAACGAAGCCCTTACCTTCGACGACGTGTTGCTCGTGCCGGCCGAATCCAATGTTCTGCCGCGCGATGTCACCCTGCAAACGCAGCTGACCCGCAACATCACCCTGAATATTCCACTGCTCTCCGCGGCGATGGACACCGTCACTGAATCGGGGCTTGCGATTGCCTTGGCGCAGGAAGGTGGAATCGGTGTGGTTCACAAGAACATGCCGGTTGAGCAGCAGGCGCGCGAAGTGCAGCGGGTCAAGAAGTTCGAATCCGGTGTGATTCGCGAACCCATCAGCATCAGCCCCGATACGACAGTCGAGCAGGTGCGTGACATCACGCGCTCCCACGGCATCTCCGGGCTGCCTGTGGTCGATGGCAACGGCTTGCAGGGTATCGTCACCCAGCGCGACCTGCGCTTCGAGACGCGGTTGGATGCACCGGTGTCTGTCGTGATGACTCCACGCGATCGGCTGGTCACGGTCAACGAGGGCGCGTCGCGCGAGGACGTGATATCGCTTTTGCATCGCCACCGAATCGAGAAAGTGTTGGTGGTCTCCGATACCTTCGAATTGCGCGGCATGATCACCGTCAAGGACATCCAGAAATCGCATGATTTCCCGAACGCCTGCAAGGACGATGAAGGCCGGCTGCGCGTCGCCGCTGCCGTAGGCACCGGCAGTGACGCCGAGCAGCGAGCGGAGCAACTGGTCGATGCTGGTGCGGATCTGCTGGTGGTCGATACCGCCCACGGCCACAGCGCGGGTGTGATCGATCGTGTGCGGTGGATCAAATCGCAGTTTGACGTCGACGTCATCGCAGGCAACATCGCAACAGCCGACGCTGCACGCGCGCTGGCTGACGCCGGTGCGGATGCGGTGAAGGTCGGAATCGGTCCCGGGTCGATTTGCACAACGCGCATCGTCGCAGGTGTCGGCATGCCGCAGATTTCCGCCATCGACGGCGTTGTCGAAGCACTGGAGGGCAGCGGTGTCGGTGCCATCGCGGACGGCGGCATCCGCTACTCGGGTGATGTGGCCAAGGCGGTCGCGACGGGGGCCAACGCCATCATGATCGGCAGCCTGTTTGCCGGCACCGAAGAAGCGCCGGGCGAGGTGGAACTCTGGCAGGGGCGAAGCTACAAATCCTACCGCGGCATGGGCAGTGTCGGCGCGATGCGCCAGGGCTCGTCCGATCGCTATTTTCAGAGCGGCAGCGCGACCGAAAAGCTCGTGCCCGAGGGCATCGAGGGCCGCGTGCCTTACAAGGGCCCTTTGGCTGGCGTAATCCACCAATTGCTCGGGGGTTTGCGTGCGAGCATGGGCTATTGCGGTTGTGCGACCGTCGATGACATGCGCACCCGGGCGGCCTTTGTGCGCACCACCAACGCAGGCGTGACTGAAAGCCACCCGCACGACGTCACTATCACCAAAGAAGCACCGAACTACCGCGTGACGTGACAACCAGTTTCGACCACTCGGCAACCATTTCGACGGCGACAACAACCCGATGACAGACATTCACCAGGAACGCATTCTCGTACTGGATTTTGGCTCCCAATTCACTCAGCTCATCGCGCGGCGCGTTCGCGAGGCGGGTGTCTATTGCGAATTACACAGCGGCGACCTCGACGCTGAATCGGTCCGCGCTTTTGCGCCAAGCGGCATCATCCTGTCCGGCGGCCCGGAATCGGCCACGTCTACTGATGACGCACTCAAGCCAGACCCGATCGTGTTCGAGCTCGGCGTGCCCGTGCTCGGTGTGTGCTATGGCATGCAGATCATGGCGGCCATGCTTGGCGGCCGCGTCGAACTCTCGTCAACCGCGGAGTTCGGCTACGCCGAAGTGCGCGCCCGGGGTCACTCGGATCTGTTGCGCGACATTCAGGACCGCAGCAACGATCAGGGCCACGGCTTGCTGGACGTCTGGATGAGCCATGGCGATCGGGTTGCGGAGGTGCCACCCGGTTTTGTGTGCATCGCCAGCACCGAGCACGCCCCGTTGTCCGGCATGGCGGATCTCACGCGTCGGTTCTACGGCTTGCAGTTTCACCCCGAAGTCACCCACACAAAGCAGGGCGCGGCGATCTACCACCGCTTCGTGCGTGAGATATGCGGCTGTCAGGGCCTGTGGAAAGCTGACACCATCGCCACCGATCTGGTCGAGCAGGTTCGCCAGCAGGTCGGAGATGACGCAGTTTTGCTTGCGTTGTCGGGTGGGGTCGATTCGTCGGTTGTTGCAGCGCTGTTGCACCGGGCCATCGGAGATCAACTCACTTGCGTGTTTGTCGACAACGGCCTGCTGCGCCTGAACGAAGGCGATCAGGTCATGGAGACATTTGCACGCAACATGGGTGTGCGTGTGATCCGGGTGGACGCCGAGGAACGCTTTCTCGACAAGCTCGCCGGGGTTAGTGATCCCGAGGCGAAGCGGGTTGCTATCGGTCACCAGTTCATTGCCGAATTCGAGCAGGAGGCGGGCAAGCTCGACGGTGTGAAATGGCTTGCGCAGGGCACCATCTACCCGGACGTGATCGAGTCGGCCGGCAGCAAGACCGGCAAGGCGCATGTGATCAAGAGCCACCACAACGTGGGCGGCCTGCCGGAGCACATGAAGCTGGGCCTGGTGGAGCCGCTGCGCGAGCTGTTCAAGGACGAAGTGCGCCGCCTGGGCGTCGAGCTGGGCCTGCCGCGGACCATGGTCTACCGCCATCCGTTCCCGGGCCCGGGCCTGGGCGTGCGTATCCTGGGCGAAGTGAAGCGCGAGTACGCCGAGCTGCTGGCCAAGGCCGATGCCATCTTCATTGATGAGCTGCGCAAGGCGGACCTGTACGACAAGACCAGCCAGGCGTTTGCCGTGTTCCTGCCGGTGAAGTCGGTGGGCGTGGTGGGTGATGCGCGCGCTTATGAGTGGGTGATTGCGCTAAGAGCGGTGGAGACGATCGACTTCATGACCGCGCACTGGGCGCATCTGCCGTATGAGTTCCTGGGTACGGTGAGCAACCGGATCATCAATGAGTTGCGGGGGGTGTCGAGGGTGGTTTATGACATCTCGGGGAAGCCGCCGGCGACTATTGAGTGGGAGTGATTCGGCGTCTGGCACTGGCTGGCACCTAGTGGCACGAAAACACACCTAAGCCAGCGTCAATGCGGGCTTTTTTGTGATTTCGTTCGGCACCGCCTGGCAACATTTGGCATCGCCAAGCACCGTTTTTTCATGGCATGATGGATGGCATTAAATGCTTCTATGCC
>CALDHJ010000198.1 GCA_937941555.1 uncultured Granulosicoccaceae bacterium
GGGCTATTCCGACATGGCCATCGGACTCGCGCGGATGTTCGGCATCCGCCTGCCCCTGAACTTCAACTCACCCTACAAGGCGCGCGACATCTCCGAATTCTGGCGGCGATGGCACATGACACTGTCACGGTTCCTGCGCGACTATCTCTACATCGCCCTCGGCGGCAACCGCGCCGGCCAGATTCGCCGCTACATCAACCTCGGCGCCACCATGCTGCTCGGTGGACTCTGGCACGGCGCCGGCTGGACATTCGTGATCTGGGGTGGTCTGCACGGCTTCTACCTGATCATCAACCACGCCTGGAACTGGGTCTGGTACACGCGCCGAGGGGTAGTGCGATCGAACGGTGTGGTCTCAGTCTGGACCGGTCGCTTGCTGACCTTTCTCGCGGTCGTTGTGGCGTGGGTGTATTTTCGCGCCGAATCACTCGAAGCAGCTCACGCCGTACTCGGCGGTATGAGTGGCCTCAACGGGGCGGTGATCCCCGCGCACTGGCAGCTCTACTTCGGCCCGCTCGCGCCGGTGCTCGAACAGCTCGGATTCCGCTTTGCGGATCTGGGCACCCTGTCGCGCATCTCGGTCATTCCCTGGTTGCTTGGCGTCTTGTTGCTGGCCTTCTATGCGCCCAACACTCAGCAGATCATGCACCGCTTCGACCCGGCGTTGATGACGGACCGCAAACAGACCATCGCACCGGCGCACCGCTGGTTGAGTTGGCGACCGTCGCGGCTGTGGGTGCTGATCATTGCCTTTATGGCGGCGTGGGCGGTCTTCGGCCGCACCACGACCAGTCAGTTTCTCTACTTCAACTTCTGAGGACGGACCGTGACCGCAGGCAGTTACCTCAGGCATTTTCTGATTCTCTTCGCGCTCTCAGGCGCCGTGATTTTCATGTGGGCTCGCACGGATCTGTTCCCGTGGATCGGTGCGTGCAGCGGCGCCGGTTACAGCGATGACCACTACCTCGCCTACTGCGAGTCCGGGCGTTACGGCGACTACGAACACGGCGCACTGCTGTATGAAATGGAAGCCGCCGCAATCGAACCGATCAAGCGCGCCGAGGTGCTCTTTCTCGGTAACAGCCGAACGCAATACACCTTCTCAAGCCCACCGGTCATCAAAGCGATGAACGCAACAGGCCGCCCCTGGTACGTGATGGGATTCGGATTCGGCGCCAAGTCCGAGATGCCACAAGCGATGATCGAACGGCTCGGTCTCACGCCACGCATGCTGGTGATCAATGCTGACCCCTTCTTCAACGACACGCCGAGCGGCATCAGCCAAAAAATCATCGAGGGTGGCGATGACATCGTCGCCGAATACCAGAAGAAGCAATGGTTGCAGGGCTTGCACCAGCGTCTCTGCGCCGATTGGGGGGACTCGGTTCTCGCACCGTTGCTCTGCGGCTCGAGCCCGACACTGTTCCGGGCGCGCAGCGACGGCACCTGGAATGTCGAACACTATCGACCGGACCGCCACATCGCCGTGACCTACAGCGATCACCTAATGGACGAACTGAGCGACACCGTTGCCGCCGCGGAATCCTTTATCGACGCGGCGGGCGTACCGCGCGACTGCATCGTCCTGACGGTGCTGCCGCAGCGCCCGACGCCGCTGGACTTCGGCCGGGCACTCGCTGACGAACTGGATCTTGCGTTCATATCCCCTGAACTCGACGACCTCTGGACCATCGACGCCTCCCACATGGATGTGCCGAGCAACAACCGTTGGTCCAGTGCCTTCATGCAAGAGATCGCACCCCGTATGGAGCGTTGCCTTGCGGGCTGACAACGCCTCACAAACCCCGAGAGACACACGGAGCTGACGCGTGGAACCCGACTTCTGGTTGTCGCGCTGGCGGGACGAACGCATCGGCTTTCACGCCGAGCAGGTCAACCCGCTGCTGACCGCACACGTTCACACCCTCTCCCTGACACCACCACAACGTGTCTTCGTGCCGCTGTGTGGCAAGACACTCGACATCGGTTGGCTGCTAGACGCGGGGCACACAGTCTGCGGCGTCGAACTTGCGCCCGTGGCAATCGAGGCACTCTTTGAATCCCTGGGTCTCACCCCGGCAACGCGCGCCTGCGGTGCGCTGACCGAGTATCGTTCCGGCAAGTTGTGCGTTTACGCCGGAGATATATTCTCTCTCGAACCCGAAGCCCTCGGCCCGATCGATGCGGTCTACGACCGCGCTGCGCTGGTCGCCTTGCCGGCCGATCTGCGCGTGGCCTACGCCCGTCACCTCACCGCCATGACCCACTCGGCGCCACAGCTCGTCATCACTTTCGAATACGATCAAATGCTGATGGCGGGGCCGCCGTTCTCGGTTGATCAACGCACGTTGCATGACCTCTATGCCGAGACTTTCCAACTGAATCTGCTTGAACAGCGCGAGGTCGAAGGCGGTTTTCGCGGCGGCGTGCCGGCGCGCGAATCGGTCTGGTTGCTCGAGCCCCGTTGAGTCTCAGGCGTCAGGCCTTTTGAGTAGCCGTGTCGGGCGCAGTCGGCCTGAACGGCACAATGCAAGCCCGAGAAAATCGCCATCGTGGTAGACCCGCACAGGGGCCTCGTCCGGCGCGGGTTGATCGCGCACATCGAGCAGGTTGCCGTGCTGAAACACGCCACGTTCGGCCCCACTGTCGAGCGCATAGATCGGAAACTCGCACAGCGCCGCATCGATCGGCAACAACAGACCGTCGAGCGTGTCAGCCGGCCCATTATCCCGCGCATGTTCGATTGCCGACAACGGGACCATGTCCGCGGTTCGAAAGGGATGGACCCACTCGCGTCGCAATGCTGACACGTGGGCGTTGCAGCCGAGCGCCGCGCCGATGTCCTCCACGAGGCTTCGGATGTAGGTGCCCTTGGAGCAGGTGACCCGCAACTCGACCGCACCATCACGCACCGCTACACACTCGAGGGCGCGAATGCAGACCTGCCGCTCTTCGCGTTCTACGGTGATGCCGGCCCGCGCCAATTCGTAGAGCGGCACCCCACCCTGCTTGATTGCCGAATGCATCGGCGGGGTCTGTACGATGTCACCGAGAAAGGTCGGCAGAGTGCTCGCCAGGGCGTCATCGAGATCAGACGGAACGGGCCGCTGGTCGAGCAGTTCGCCTTCGAGGTCGCCGGTGGATGACCGGGCGCCGAGTTGCGCGGTGGTCAGGTATCGTTTGTCCGCGTCGAGCAGCCCGCCGGCAAACTTGGTCGCCTCCCCGAACAGAATGGGAAGCATGCCCGAGGCGAGCGGATCGAGGCTGCCGCCGTGCCCGGCTTTGGCACCGTTGAAGAGAACACGCGCGCGTTGCATCGCCGCATTGGAGCTGCGATCAGCGGGTTTGTCGAGAAGCAGTACCCCATCGAGTGCGCGACCGCGCGCTCGGCGTCGTCGTCCCACAGATCAGTGCCCGGTTCCGGCGTCTGTGTTCCCGTCTGACGACGGTTCGTCAGGCGTATCCACCGGACCCATCGATTCATCGCGTGCACGCGCCTGGGCAATGGCCCGACTCAGCGTCTCCGCCCGCTGCGCAGTTTCATCGAGGTGAAAGCGCAAGGCCGGAACAGTGCGCAACTGCACACGCGAACCGATCTGCTTCCGCAGAAATCCGCTGGCTGCGATCAAACCGTCGAGGGTGTCCTGCCCAGAATCGTCAAGCACGGTCACGTAGACACGCGCGAGCGAGAGGTCGGAGGTCACGTCGACCGCCGACACGGTTGTCAGCGGCGACACTCGAGGATCACGCACGGAGTCGCGGATCAGCTGCGACAACTCGCGCTGGATCTGATCCCCGATTCGATACTGCCGCGTCTGGTCAGCCATTCAACCGGCGCTCAAAGCGTTCGCGCAATTTCATTGCGGACGAACACCTCGATCTGATCACCGGCCTTCACCTCGTAGTTCTTGACCGCGATACCGCACTCGGTGCCCATGCGCACTTCGTTGACATCGTCTTTGAAGCGACGAAGCGACTCGAGTTCACCCTCGAAAATCACGATGTTGTCGCGCAAGACACGGATGGGCTCGTTACGGCGCACGACACCGTCGACCACCATGCAGCCGGCAGCTTGTCCGAACTTCGGCGAACGGAACACGTCCTTGACCTCTGCGAGGCCAATGATCTGCTCTTTGATCTCGGGCTTGAGCATGCCACTGCCCACGTTGCGAACCATGTCGATCGCTTCGTAGATCACGCTGTAGTAGTTGAGCTCGATGCCCTGTTCCTGGATCACGTCGCGTGCAGACGCATCGGCACGCACGTTGAAGCCGATCAACAGCGCATTCGATGCCGCTGCAAGCGACGCATCGGTACCGTTTATGCCGCCGACACCACCGCCGACCACACGGATCGTGACTTCGTCAGTCGAGAGTTTCTCGAGCGCATCGCGCAGGGCCTCGAAGCTGCCCTGCACATCGGTCTTGATGAGCACGTTGAGCGTCGGACGCTCACCGCTCTTGACCATCGAGAAAATGTCTTCCATCGAGGCGGGCTTGCGTTCAGCAAGGCGCAGGTTGCGCTCACGCTCGCGGCGAAGCTCGACCAACTCGCGCGCATCGCGGTCATCGGCTGCAGCCTGCATCGGATCGCCCGCGCCGGGTGTGCCGGAGAGACCCAGCACTTGCACCGGAATAGATGGCCCGGCCGATTCGACCTGTTCACCCGCCTCATTGAAGAGCGCGCGCACGCGGCCTGACGCGGTACCGCACACGACCACGTCGCCGCGGTGCAATCGGCCGGCCTGAACCAACACGGTTGCAACCGGGCCACGACCGCGATCAAGCGTCGCTTCTATCACAGTGCCCTGCGCACGGCCCGTTTCGGGCGCCTTGAGTTCGAGGAGTTCGGCCTGCAACAACACGGCCTCAAGCAAGTCGTCGACACCGTCACCGGTGAGCGCAGAGACGCCCTTGAAGATGGTTTCGCCACCCCACTCCTCGGAGATCACCTCGTGTTGAGACAGCTCATTGCGAACCCGCTCCGGGTCGGCTTCCGGCTTGTCCATCTTGTTGACGGCAACAATCAGCGGAACGTCTGCCGCGCGCGCGTGCTGGATGGCCTCGATAGTCTGAGGCATCACGCCGTCATCGGCGGCCACCACGAGAATCACGATATCGGTTGCCTGGGCACCGCGGGCACGCATGGAGGTGAACGCCGCGTGACCGGGCGTGTCGAGAAAGGTTACGACGCCTCGATCCGTGGTGACATGGTAGGCACCGATGTGCTGTGTGATGCCACCAGCTTCGCCGTTGGTCACCTTGGTCTTGCGGATGTAATCGAGAAGAGAGGTCTTGCCGTGGTCGACGTGGCCCATGACCGTCACGACCGGCGGACGCGGCTGTTCTGCCCCGAGCTCACCTATCAACTTCGCGGTGATTTCCTGCTCGATACTCTCGTCAGACTGGGACACCGCCTTGTGGCCCATCTCCTCAACAATCAGCAGGGCCGTGTCATGGTCCAGAACCTGGTTGATGGTCGCCATCACGCCCATGCCCATCAAGGTTCGGATCACCTGAGCTGCCTTGATCGACATGCGATCGGCGAGGTTCGCAACCGTGATGGTTTCGGGCACGATAACGTCCCGCACGACCGGCGCTACCGGCTTCTCGAAACCGTGGCGCGTTTCCATATCGGCGGTACGCAACGAGCCCTTGCGGGAGCGACCGCGGCCTGGTCGATCACGACCACCTGCGCCCGGCTTGCGCCGCGAGGCGCCCCGGTCACCGCCGCCGTCACGACGGCCACGCTTGTCGGCACTGCCGCGCGATCGGTCGGCGACCTTCGACGGTGCTTTCTTGTTGGTCGTGCTTTCAGCCATCGCTGCAGCTTCTACATCGGCAACAGACAACACAGGTTTCTCAGCGGGTGCAGCGTCGGCCACAACCGCAGGCGCAGCGTCAGTGCTTGCAGGCTCGCTCGCAGTCGGCTCAGCCGCACTCGCCGGTTCAGCTTCCGCAGCGGCGGGTTCACCATCGGCTGTGGAACGGCTGTCTTCGCGGGCCTTGCGGCGAGCCGCCTCTTCTTCGCGCTTGGCCTCTTCGGCCGCAAGTCGCTTGCGATCAAGCTCGGCGAGCTCGCGCTCATCGCGCTCGCGCTGCTCGCGTATCGACAGCGCCCGATCCGCTTCATCCGCTGCTGCAACGGGATCGGCGTCACCGGTGCGCTTGACGTAAGTTCGCTTGCCGCGCACTTCGACATTGACTGTCTTCTTAGCGCCACCACCGCCCACCTTGAGCGTGTTGACACTCTTGCGTTTCAGCGTGATGCGCTTGCTTGCACTGCCCTCACTGCCACGGGATTTCTGCAAGTGCGTGAGCAACTTGCTTTTTTCCTCGGCACTGATCGAGTCGGTGGCGTTTTGCTTTTCAACGCCCGCTTCACGCAATTGGTCGAGCAACCGCTCAACAGGCGTGCCGACGGTATCCGCGAGCTGCTTTACTGTGGTATCTGCCATGACTTTCGTCCTCCCGCGGTCAGCTCGAGGCCTCCGCGTCTTCAAACCAGTGCTCGCGCGCTTTCATGATCAGCGTGGCCGCTTCGGCTTCTTCCACACCGAACTCAGCGAGCTCATCCACGGCGAGTTCGCCGAGGTCATCCAGCGTGCACACACCCTGTGTGGCCAGCTTAACTGCAAGCTCGTCTGTCATGCCCTCCATTGCCAGGAGTTCATCGCTCGGCTTGTTGTCACCGAGCATTTCTTCTTGCGCAATCGCCGACGTCAGCAAGGCGTCTCGTGCACGGTTGCGAAGCTCCTCGACGATCTCTTCATCGAAACCGTCGATGTCGAGCATTTCCTGGACGGGCACATACGCCACTTCTTCGAGCGATGTAAAACCCTCTGCCACCAGAATCTCGGCAACATCATCGTCGATGTCGAGCTTCTCCACGAACAGGACAGCCGCTTTGCCAGCCTCCTCTTCGCTCTTGCGCTCGGCCTCGGCCTGATCCATGACATTGAGCTCCCACCCGGTGAGCTCACTCGCCAAACGGACATTTTGCCCGCCACGGCCAATCGCCTGTGACAGCTTCTCCTCGTCGACCGCGATGTCCATGCTGTTCGCGTCTTCGTCGACGACAATAGACACCACTTCGGCGGGGGCCATGGCGTTGACCACGAACTGGGCGACGTTCTCATCCCACGGGATGATATCGACTCGCTCACCTGCGAGTTCGTCCGACACCGTCTGTACACGAGATCCGCGCATGCCAACGCACGCGCCGACAGGATCGAGGCGCTGCTCGTTGGAGCGTACCGCGATCTTGGCGCGTGCACCCGGGTCACGGGCTGCGCCCATGATGTCGATCAGGCCCTGGCCGATCTCGGGCACTTCGATCTCGAACAGTTTGATCAGGAATTCCGGTGCGGTGCGGCTAAGGATCAATTGCGGCCCGCGAATATCCTGGCGAATTTCCTTGAGGTAGGCGCGTACGCGGTCGTTGTTCTTGACCTCTTCGCGTGGGATCAACTGATCTCGCGGAATCAAGCCCTCTGCACCGTTGCCAAGGTCGATGAACACACCGTTGCGACGGTCTACTCGACGCACAACACCAAACACCAGCTCGCCCATGCGGTCGCGGTATTGATCGACCATGCGCTGCCGCTCGGCCTCGCGCACCTTTTGCACGATCACCTGTTTGGCGGATTGCGCGGCAATGCGGCCGAACTCGACCGACTCGATCTGCTCTTCGACGAAACCGCCAAGCTGAATTTCAGGTTCGTCGACCTGCGCGGCGCTGATGGTTATCTGGCGCAGCGGGAACTCCTGCTCCATGTCATCTTCGACCACTTCCCAACGGCGGAAGGTGTCGTAGTCGCCGCTCTCGCGATCGATGCGAACGCGCACTTCGATGTCCATGCCGTTCTTTTTTCGGGTCGCAGACGCCAGTGCCGCTTCAAGCGCTTCGAAGATGACCTCTGGATCAACCGCCTTCTCGTTTGACACGGCGTCCACAACCAACAGTATTTCTTTGTTCATGGTCTTACCTCGGCCTCTGGCCGCTAGCGCTTGCCACCGGGAAACACCGGGGACAGATTTGCCATTTCCACATTGGCGAACGACAAAACGTGTCGCTCACCGTCAACGTCCATTTCGAAGGAGTCGCTCTCAACCGCGATCAGCTCACCGGTAAACCGCCGACGTCCCTCCACGGGAATTACCACTCGCACCTTGATGCGCTGCCCGACATGGTCTTCAAAATGCGATGGCACAAAAAGCGGTCGTTCGATGCCGGGCGAAGACACTTCCAGTACGTAGTGGCCCCCGATCGGATCATCAACATCGAGTACCGAACTCAATTGTTGCGACACCAGACCGCAGTGGTCCACGTCAATGCCGTCCGGGAGATCAATGTAGACGCGCAACGTTAGCCCTCCGCTCGCCTGTCCGAGCAGGGCACCCACGTATTCGAAGCCCATCCCTTCTACGACGGGAGCGACGATCGCTTTGATCTCATGACTGACCGGCTGCACTGGTCTCCGCTTTGACCCATTGCGCTGGGTCTGTTGCGCCAACAAAAAAGGCCCTGAAGGGGCCTTTCAAAAAAAACCGGTTGGTAG
>CALDHJ010000199.1 GCA_937941555.1 uncultured Granulosicoccaceae bacterium
CATGTCGTGGTCCCGGGCGGCCACTCGACGGCGACGGCAATCGCGACCATCAGCCGGTAGGGGGAGCGCTGGCGGATGCGCGGGGGGATTGGTCTGTCCGGTTTGTCCAGCGCGTAGTATTTTCAAACACGGTGCGCCGACACCGCGTCGCGACCTTCGATACACTGCAGCGGCTGCCCTCGCGAGACTGCGTTTTGCTTGCTACCGACGCCGACGACCACCTGTCGATCCTGTTCACCGACGTGGAGGGGTCGACCGCCCGCTGGGAATCAGAGACCGACAAGATGTCTGAGAGCCTCGCGCGCCATGACCAGATCGTGCGCGAGATCATCGAGGCCGCAGGCGGTCTGATCTTTTCTCTGGCCGGCGACAGCTTTGGCGCGGTTTTCACGGCCGCGGCCGACGCGCTCGACGCGGCGCGTGGGATCCAACTCGCGATTCAACAGGAAGACTGGAGCAGCGGTGTCGACATGCGCGTGCGCATGGCGTTGCACAGCGGCCCGGTGTACCAGCGCGACAACGGCGCCTACGGTCCCGAGATTGTGCGCGCGGCCATTCTGTGCGAGATCGGCCACGCCGGGCAGATCCTCTGCACGCAGGAGATGGTCGACAAATTGCCGGGGATCGAGACGCGTTCGCTCGGGCGCTTTCGCTTGCGCAAGATCAGCGAGCCGCAGCATGTCCACCAGATCGGCACCGCGTCGTTTGCGCGGCTGCGCAACGTGACCACCAAAGTCTGCACGGTGCCGGCCGGGCGCGATGCCCTGATCGGGCGGCGGGAACACACCGCCGCGCTGCGTGAACTGATGGACAGTACTCGACTGCTGACCCTGGTCGGGCCGGGTGGGGTTGGCAAGACAACCCTGGCCTCGGACCTCGCGTTGCGGCTCTACGACACCGAATTCGACGGCGTGCACCTGATCGAGCTCGACACCCTCGGCGATGCCACCGAGCTCACTAGCGCGGTCGCGCGCGGGCTCAACCTGACGCTGCTGAACGACGTCGACGCGGTGACTCAGCTGCTCGACTACCTGGCCGATCGCAACAGCCTGCTGTTGTTCGATAACTGCGAGCATGTGCTGCGGCGCGCCGCCGATCTGATCGACACGCTGCTCGCGCGTTGCGCGACGCTCAAGGTCATCGCGACCAGCCGCGAGTCGCTCGACGTGCGCGGCGAGACGGTGTGGCGTGTGCCGGCGTTGCCGGCGTTGCCGGCGTCGACCGCCGCGACCGAGTTGTTTCTGCGGGTGGCCAACCAGCGCTCGGGTGTGTCCTTTGACACGCCGCTGAACCGCGCTGCGATAGAAGACATCTGCGACCTGCTGGACGGGCTGCCGCTCGCGATCGAACTGGCGGCGGCGCGCACGCGCATGCTGTCGGTCGAGCAGATCGGCGCGATGTTGCGCGATCAGTTGCAGACGCTGAATCTGCAAGGGCGGCAGCGCCGCCGGCGCACCGAAACCCTGGGCGACGTGGTGCGCTGGAGCTACGAGCTGCTCGACGATGACGAGCGCACGGCGCTGCGGCGGCTGGCCGTGTTCAACGGTGGCTTTTCGTTGCAGGACGCGCCGGCGATCATCGATTGCGACGACATGGCCGCCATGGATCTCGTCGACGCGTTGATTGCGCGGTCGCTGATCGACACGCGGGCCGACGCCGAGGGCGCGCCGCGCTTCGCGATGCTCAACACCATCCGTGCCTTCGGTCTCGAGCAGCTGCGAGAAACCGGCGAGATGGCCGCGACGGCCGAGCGGCACTGCCGGCATTTCGTGGCGATGGCCGAGCGCGCACGGCACCCGTTTCTGCCCGACCCGCACACTGCCAGACTGCACCGCGTCGAACTCCTGAACCTGATCGCCGCGGCGAACTGGGCCGCCGACAACGGGCACCCCGAACTCAGCGCCCGCATTGCCACCGGTTGCGTGATCGAACTCGATTGGCAGGGCGAATTTGCCAACGGCATCCGGTGGTCGCGCGGGGTGTATGGCAACACCAACGAACACGCGTTCAACGCGCTGGTGACCGAAGCGTTTCTGCGCGGACAGGAGGGCGTTCTCTCGCAGGAGAGCGCGCTCGCAATGGAAGCCGTTGCGCTCGCAGGCGAGGCGCGTTACCTGCTGCTGCCGGTGGCGATCTGTCTCGGTTCGCTTGCGGACATCGTGTCGTCGCCCGACACAGCACTGCGCCGCGTCAGCGACGCCTACGCCGCCGCGAAAGACGCGCCGCAGCCCCACATCAACAAGGCCTTCATCGACGTGCACGCGGCGCTGTTCGATCTCTTCAACGATCAACCGCTGCAACTGATCGACCGCTTGCAGGGGTTTCGTGGCGGCATGGCCAACTACGGCCGCGTGCGCGCCTGCCTCGACCTCGGCGATGTCGACGCCGCGGGTGCGGTGTTGGAGCAGGCCGCCAAAGACCCCGCCGACGCCTGGCTTCAC
This sequence comes from uncultured Granulosicoccaceae bacterium, assembly GCA_937941555.1. Classification (GTDB taxonomy): domain Bacteria; phylum Pseudomonadota; class Gammaproteobacteria; order CALCKW01; family CALCKW01; genus CALCKW01. The sequence continues at coordinate 2,442 of CALDHJ010000199.1, forward strand.
TGCAACGACCTCGCGCAGTCGCTGTGGTGTATAGCGGTTGGTGCCCTCGACGACGCCGCGCGCGCGCTCACCCTGAGCGCAAAACGCGACAGCGGCCGCAGGCGGTGGCAAGACGGCGATTTCCTGATCCATTTCGCTGCCTTGCACGAAGCCGCCGGCAACCCCGAACGCGCCACTGAGCTGATCGAGAACTGCCGCAGTCGCCACGGCCTGATC
>CALDHJ010000200.1 GCA_937941555.1 uncultured Granulosicoccaceae bacterium
ATGGTGTACCCGACGGCGGTTCAAGGGGCCAACGCCGCAACCGAGGTGGCTGCCGCAATTGATCTCGCTAACGACCACGGCGTCGTCGACGTACTGCTGGTTGTGCGCGGAGGCGGCTCGCTCGAGGATTTGTGGGCCTTCAATGAAGAGGCCGTCGTGCGGGCGATCGCGCGCAGTCGCATCCCGACGGTCAGTGGCGTTGGGCACGAAGTCGACACCACCCTCGCCGATTTTGCTGCTGACAGCCGCACTCCGACACCGTCTGCCGCCGCCGAACTCATCAGCCCGCCGCTTGAACACCTGCAGCAGCGCCTCGTCACCGCCGAAACCCGCCTGCGGCGCAACCTGGTCGAACGCACAGTGCGCCACCGCACACGCTGTGATCAATTGATCGCGCGTCTCCACCGCCAACACCCCGAACGCAAACTCGAAACCGCATCTCAACGGCTCGATCGGCTCGACAGCCGTCTAGGCCGCGTCGGCACTGATCTGACCAACACCCAGCGGTCGCGTCTTGCCTTGCTGCAGGCTCGCCTCGCAAACGTGTCGCCAACACAGCAGATTGCCGCCCGCCGGGCCTACATCAATGCCCTCTCACTGCGCCTGAGACACACACTGCAAACTCGCGTTTCGGCATCCCGGTCCGCGTTCCACTCCGCGCTGCGTGCACTGGACACCGTGAGCCCATTGGCCACGCTCGAACGCGGCTATGCCGTTGTGCGACACGCGAATTCCGGTGCCGTCGTACACGACGCGGATTCGGTCGAGCCATCCGATCGCTTGCGCATTCGTGTACGGCACGGTGAAATCATCGCCGATGCCGTTTCAACCACGCACCCCGACACCGATCAATGAACCCAACCGCAGAGGATTCGACATGGCAGACTTCAGGCCACTGAGTGACACCTTTTCCGTCAGCGCCCAGATCACACCGGACGAGGTTCAAGCTGCAGCCGATGCCGGGTTCAAACATATCATGTGCAACCGGCCGGACAATGAAGACCAGGGCCAACCGCACTTCGCAGACATCAGCGACATGGCCTCCAAGCGTGGCCTGAGCGTCCACAGCATTCCGTTCGACGGGTCGTCGCTGACACCGGAAGTCATCGATGCGATAGAACAGACCTTATCGACACTCGACGGACCGGTATTGGCATATTGCCGCTCCGGCACGCGTTGCAGCATCGCCTGGAGCGCTGTCGAATTGCGAAAGGGACAAGACCTCGACACCGTGCAAGCAACAACGCTTGCGGCCGGCTACGACTTGACCGGTCAACGGGAGCTCATCAAGGCGCTCGGCTGCTAATGTTTGTGCTACTATGAATTCGGGCTTAATGTGCCGGAATACCGGTTATATTTTGCAATTGACCCCCGTCCGTGCTATCAAGTCCGGCTTGATTCAGCGGGGAGGCAATTAGCATGGCCGCAAAGAAGAAAGCCGCCGCAGCAAAAGCGACTAGCAGCAAGAAAACCGCAGCCAAGAAGACGGCCGCAAAAGCCAGCACGGCAACACAGTCTTCGACTGTCGAGAAGAAGGCCACTGCCAAGAAGAAAGCAACTGCCAAGAAAGCCGTTGCAAAGAAAACAGTTGCAAAGAAAGCGGCAGCCAAAAAGACCGCAGCGAAGAAAGTGGCTGCAACCAAAACACCGAAGGCCGTTGCTGCCAAGAAGACTGCCGCGAAAAAGCCCGCAGCCGATTCGAGCGCGACGAAAGCCACCACAGCGAAGAAAACTGCCGCTAAAGCCAACTCCAAACCCGCCGCAACCCGGAAAAAGGCTGCTGCGACGCCCAAACCTACACCCACCCCGAAACCGACCAAGAAAACGACTGTGCCAACTGCTTCAAAATCCAAAGAATCCCTAGACGACTACATGAACGCTGAGCAAAGCGACCACTTTCGCGGCAAGCTTCTCGAGTGGAAGCACCAGCTCATGGAAGAAGTTGACAGAACAGTGGATCACATGAAGGACGATGCGACGAACTTCCCTGATCCGAACGACCGGGCGACACAAGAAGAGGAGTTCAGCCTGGAGCTCCGCACGCGCGACCGTGAACGCAAACTGATCAAGAAAATCGACGAATCGCTACGTGCCATCGACAGCGGAGACTACGGGTTCTGCGAAAGTTGTGGCATCGAGATCGGTGTCGCCCGCCTTGAGGCCCGCCCGACCGCCACGCTGTGCATCGATTGCAAGACCATGGAAGAGATCCGCGAGCGTCAGTCGGCCTGACCCGGCCTCCGGATCAACCGCACCGGCGCAGACGTGACCGCCCAGCCTCGACCCGATCGAGTGCCAACCGGGCGGTTCGCGCCATCCCCATCGGGCCCGCTGCACGCGGGCTCTTTGCTTGCTGCACTTGCAAGCTTCATTGACGCCAAAGCCCAAGGCGGCCGCTGGCTGCTGCGCTTCGATGACATCGACAGCGACCGCAGCCGTGCCGATGCGGTAGCAGACATATGCCACTGCCTCGCAGCGCACGGACTACACCACGATGGCGACGTGTTGTTCCAGTCGCGACGAACGCCCTACTACGACGCCGCGCTGGACACGCTGTCCCGGCAGAACCGTCTCTATGGCTGCGCCTGCACACGTGCCGCGCTCAGAGAGCGGGCAGAACGCGCCGGACATTCGCGCTACGACCGACAGTGCGCCTCACGCCAATTTGAACTGGATAACCACGCTGTGCGCGTGCGCGTTGACGATCGTCTGGTCCAGTGGTGGGAAGGCGACGCCTGGTCGCAAGAGCGTGTTCGCGATACTGCGGGTGATTTCGTGCTGAAACGCCGTGACGGCGTCTACGCCTATCAACTCGCTATTGTCGTTGACGACTCCGAGGACCAAGTCACCACAGTCACCCGCGGGGCCGACTTGCGTGACAACACGGGCCGGCAGGTCTATCTGCAGCATCTGTTGGCCCTGTCGACACCACGTTACCTGCACGTGCCGCTCGTGCTCGGCGAGGACGGTCGCAAGCTGAGCAAGTCGAATGGCGCCGTCGCAGTCGACGCAAGCCGCCCACTCGCGAATCTGCTGGCAGCATGGTCTCGACTCAACCAATCAGAGCCACCAAACCGCATCGAAACGGTCAACGGTTTTCTCGATTGGGCCGGACAGAACTGGCAGCCTGCACTGGCATCCGATCGGCATTGTTGATACCTTTTTTCTCGAAAGGGAGACTTCTCCCCTGATTGTTACTTTGCGTAACATACCGAGACGAGGCAGCCGTGAAGCCAGATGCCCCTGAACCCCGCCCACCGCGCGGACGCCGTGACCACATGGTCTTCGCCATCGGGCTCGGAGTGCTGCTGTTCAATTCGCCCTTTCACACCTGGTGGCTGGGTGTGTCTCCGCCCTGGTACTTGCCCTACGCCTTGTGGTGCCTGTTGATTCTCGCCATCGCGCTGAGCCAGTTCGGACCTTCGCGCGATGATTAATGTCTGGGTATTGCTGGGCTCGGCGCTCGCCTACCTGGCGTTGCTGTTCCTG
>CALDHJ010000201.1 GCA_937941555.1 uncultured Granulosicoccaceae bacterium
ACCGAGCTCGACCTTGGGGCCGAGCGACGCCTTGGGTTCGGTGCGCTCGAGGATTTCCGGGTGTTCGTTGGTCACCACCAGAATGCGCGCGCCAGCGGCATCAACCTCCGGCCATTCAGGCGAATGGATCATGCCCTCGACCGTGCAGTCCACAATCACCTCGCATTGTTTCATGGCCTCGATGGCGGCACGGTTGTGCGCAATCGCGAGCGACGTGCCCGTGCCCTTCACCGGTACGGGTGCCGTCTGTGGCGGCGTTGGCATCTTGACCATGCAGAAGTCGGCGCCGAGGTCGTAGAGCGCGAGCTCTGCGAGGTGTACCAGCACCGGCCGTGACTGAGTCTCGGAAATGAGCGCCACGGTGGTGCCCTGCACGATGCCGTTCAGCGTGAAGACCCGTCGAAACGACGCGAGCCACTTGCCCTCGATCCGCTCTTGCAGCATGGTGATATACCCCAATTTACTTTACTGAACAGTTTAGTATTTATTCGCTTGATGCTTCAAGCAGTGCGTGCTCACTCTGATGAACAGTCTGCTGGCTTTACAGACTTAGATAGCCGCGCAGGTCATCGTGTAGCAACTCATCGCCGGGCGCATGGTCGAGTGTGTCGACGCGGTGGTGTGGGTAACCCTGCTCTACAAGCAGCACGTTGATGGCCTGTCAAAGCTGGCCTTCGGTGAAGGCCTTCATCGCTCACTGGCCGCCAGCATGTTCACGATCAATCGCACCATCACGTCTTTCTTCTTCGCATCCGATTCGGCAATCAGCAAAGTTAACGCTGCAAGGCCAATGTCGTTGATCACCGGTTCGCCGCTGGCGTTCAGCAGCCGGCCGTTGCGGTGCAGAAAGTCCACAAACAGAAATGCGCCGCTGCGTTTGTTGCCATCACTGAATGGGTGGTTCTTGACCACAAAGTACAACAGGTGTGCGGCCTTGCTCTCAACAGTCGGGTAAGCCGGCGCGCCGAAGACCGATTGGTCGAGGTTGCCGAAAATACCTGCAAGACCGGCTTCGCGCGTTCGGGCGAAGAGGTCGGTGGCCTCGCCACGCGCTACCAGTTGCGATTTCAGCTCGCCGAGCGCCTGCATGGCAAGCTCGGGCGTCGGCAGTAGCCCGCCTGATTCTCCCTTGGGCTCGGTCAGCAGGCCCTCGTCGTAGCGTTGCAGCCACAAGAATGTCTGGGTGTAGCGCGAGACGATATCAACCAGGCCCTGCCCGGCTTCCCGGCTCAACGCGGAGCTTTGAGCGGCCTTTTGGATCAGCGCGAGCGCCTGCTGCAGCTCAGCCGCGTTCTGGTCGAAGCGGGTTTCGTTGAGGGTATAGCCCCGTGTGAGGTGTTCCTTGAGTCGCTGCGTAGCCCAGCGACGAAACTGCACGCCTTGCAGCGACTTGACGCGGTAGCCGACTGATATCACGACATCCAGGTCGTAAAACACCACCGGACGGTCTGACTGGGCAATTTGCATTTTTTGCAAATTGCTTTTTGCGTCGACCTCGCCCTCCTTGAGTGCATTGCGTATATGCCGGGAGATGACCGACACATCGCGGCCGAACAGCGCCACCATTTGAGCCTGCGAGAGCCAGACCGTGTCACCGTCCAAATGCACCGTGATTCGGGTCTCCCCGTCCGCAGTCCTGTAAATTTCGATGTGTGAGTCCGTTGTCATGGGGCGTCCGTGCTGCGCGTGGTCCAGAAGATATCAATCGACCAAGATCAGGCCATATTGGCACCTTGCAACAGTACGTGCATCGCCCGATTCGGCCAGATGCAGTCCTTCATGCCCTTGACTGAACAGGGTCGGTCCGCCAGCCAGGCCCCCACGCGGTAGCCGGTGATCTCGGCGACAGGCACACGGTCGTATTCAAGTGTGAATGCGATGTCCTGCGCCATTTGGTTCATCGAACCTTGCACCGAGCGATCACAGTCCGTGTCGCATGCCAATGGCCCCAACATCCTGTGCGCGCGTCGCATGAGCGCGTCGTCAGCGCCGGTCTTGAGCAAAGTGTTCAAGAAACTGTCGGTGAACCGCTCGTCCAGTTCTGCAAAGTCCACTTTCTTCAAGGCCGGCACAAACACCGGGAAGCGCGTTGCGTCATGCACAAACAACACACACTGACGCCGTTGAATCAGCAACAGGTTCGCGTGCCAGCCGCTGATTGGCGTTTCCGTGTCGTCATTAGCGGCAAACCCGTTGGGCGTGTTGTTCTGAAGTCGACCCCCGTCCCGCAGCGGCAATTTGGCCAGTAGCTTTTTGGTGCAATGCAGGCGAATCACAGGGCGTTCTCCACCGGCTTCTTGGCGTCAGGAGCTCTGAGCTCGCCGAAAAAGAGTTTGGGTAGAAGGGTGTCGCGGAGTGCAGATAGTGAATGAGACTGCTCCACGAGCCCGATACCATTTTCCCAAGTGTCGCTGACGAACTTCAGGAAATTCAAATTCAGGACAACATACTTGTACTCCGAGGATTCGACCGTGCCGCGCAGCTTGTCTGCAGTGTCCCAGAGGTTCTGCTCGAAGGATTTGTGTGGCTTTGGCGCCTTCGCGGCGGTCTTTTTCTTGGGCATGAGGGCGCGTTCTGATGAGACGGACAGGCGAGATTGTCCGTGGGTTGTGGATACCGGATTGTATCGGGTATTTCGGCAGGCATCGTTGCCGTTTGGCTCAGAGCCTAGCGCCCGGCGTTGCGGGCGCCTGGGCTGGTCAAGGCCACGAGCCCCGCGACCACAATCAGCGCGCATGCGAGCCAGGTCAGCCCGTCGATCTGCTCACCGAACACAGTGACGCCGAGGGCAATGCCGAAAACCAGGCGCGTATAGCGAAACGGCGTCACGGCTGACACATCGCCGGTGCGCATGGCTTTCATCAGGCTGGCGTAGGCCCCCGCTCCGACCGAGATTGCCGCCAGAAGCCAGATGGCCGTGTCGGTTGCGGGCCACCGCCACGCGCGTTGTTCGACACCGGCGTAGAACGCGCCTGCGATCGCGACGGCAATGAAACCGTAGAGTCCGAGCACAGCGGTCCCGAGTGATACCGGCGCCGCGCGACTGGCGAGGTCGCGTCCGGCGAATCCCACCATCCCGGCGACCGCGAGCAGCGACAAGGCACTGAAGCTGTCAGTACCGGGGCGCACCACGCACACCACGCCCAGCAAACCGACACCAATGGCAAGCCAGCGGGCGATTCCCACGCGCTCACCGAGAAACACTGCTGCGCCGAGCACCACGACCAACGGCGTGGCTTGCAATATGGCGGTGGCGGATGACAAGGGTGTGAGCGCCAGTGCCAGCACGTAGAACAAGCGGCCGCTGATTTCGAAACCCATGCGTAGCTGCATCACACTGCTCAATGCCGCGGGGCTGTAGAGCGCATGTCCTTGCGAGCGCGCGACCCAGGCAAACACCAACGCGCCGCCGAGCCCGAAGCCGACCAGTGTCTCGCTGACCGGCAGCCGAACTGAAACCTGTTTGATCAGCGCGTCCTCGACCGCGAAAAGCGCCATCGCAGCCACCATCCAGAGCGTGCCCAGTCGGTTCAAGCGGGGGTCGGTGTCAACAGTGGGCACAGTGTGTCAGGCGTGTCGGGCTACGGGTCCACCAGTATAGGTGCGCTTTCGCCGTGACTGTGGGAGCGACGTCCTCGCCGGGCCACGCAGGCGCAGCGAGACAGCGCGATGGGATTGCACGCTGTGTTGCGTGGTCCAATTGTCACGCTGGGTTTTAACAGCAATTGTGCAGATTCAACCGTCGGTGTCTTCGCCCAATCGCGCCTTCTCGCTTTGCGAGGAATGCGCTCCCACAGATCCTCCGTTCCGCGTCTGTGGGAGCGACGTCCTCGCTGGGCCGCGCAGGCGCAGCGAGACGGCGCGATGGGATTGCACGCTGTGTTGCGTGGTTCAATCGTAACGCTGGATTTTAACAACATTTGTGTC
>CALDHJ010000202.1 GCA_937941555.1 uncultured Granulosicoccaceae bacterium
GTCCGCCCATCTTGTGGGCTGATGCCACCAGAAAGTCGCAATCCCATGAAGCAGCATCGACACGCTGATGGCCCACCGCCTGGGCTGCGTCCACCAGTACACGGGCGCCCACCGCGTGCGCAGCTGACGCGATCTCCGCCACGGGCAAGGCGATGCCGAGAACATTGGACACCGCCGTGATGGCCACGAATTTTACCCGCGAGTCCATCGACACAAAGGCCGACGCATCGATACCCTGATCGTCGCCCAGCGGCACCACGTGCAGCGTCGCCCCGACCGACTCACAGACACGACGCCACGGCAGGTAATTGGCGTGGTGTTCGAGCGCCGTCACCCAGACTTCATCACCTGGCGACAATCGCGGCAACAGCCAACCCTGTGCGACCAGGTTGATCGACTCCGTGGCCGATCGGGTGAAGACCAGATCATCGTCATTACGACCGCCGAGAAAGCGGTGCAGCGCGGCTCGCGCGCCTTCATACGCATCGGTTGCACGCTCGGCCGCCGGGTAGAGCCCACGGTGGATGGGGCCGTAGTCCGCATTGAGACACTGTGTGGTCGCCTGAGCGACCGCAGCCGGTTTCAGCGAGGTTGCCGCCGAATCGAGATAATGCAAGTCGGTGTCACCCGCCAACTGCGGGAAATCAGCCCGCCACGGACTTCCCAGCTGCGTGTTCAACTCAGGCCTCCAGCAAATCGCGCATGCGCTGCCCGCTGCCGCCACGCAGGTGCAGCGTGATCTCGCTCATGACACTGAGGGCAATCTCTGCCGGCACACGGGCACCGAGGTCGATCCCGCACGGCGCCATCACACGGGCCAGATCCGCGTCACCAAAGCCTTTCTCGCGCAGATATTCAAGCACCAATCCCGCGCGCTTTCGGCTCGCGATCAACGAGATGAACTGCGCGCCTGACGCCAGCGCTCGGGTCATGGATTCGTGGTCGCCCTTGTGTTGGGTGGCAATGATCACGTAGTCGTCCGGGCCGGGCTCGAGCTTTTCATAGTCGAGGTCGTCCGTGATGCGCTCGAGTGCATCGGGAAATTTCTCGGCCGTGGCCATCGGATCGTTGACGATTACGCGGTATCCCAAGGCGTTGGCAAAGCGGCAGATGTGTTCAGCCACTTCCCCATGGCCCATGATCCACACGCAGCGCTGCCGCTGAACCGGTTCTACATACACACGCATACTCCCGCCACAAGGCATTCCGACGCCGAGCACCTCGTCGTCAAGGTCAATGTCGATGATGGCTGTCTCACCGCTGTCGAGCGCTTCGAGCGCGGCGTGGCAGGCGGTCGATTCCGCACACCCTCCGCCAACCCATCCGGTGATCACATCCCCGTCGGCACTGATCAGAGCCTTGGAGCCGGTCTTGGCCGAGGACGAGCCCTGCACCTCGACTACGGTCGCAACCGCATAAGGCGTATTGGCGTCGCGCAGCGCCTGCATGTGATCAATGAAGTCCTGTGCCATCGCTTCGGCTCTCTTCGAGAAAAACTCGGTAATCATCAGGGGTGTCGATGTCGCGCAAGACGCCCGGATCATCGACCTCAACTACCGCAACGCGTTCGGGATGCGCGGCGAACAAGGCTCTGGACGTGAGCGTCGGATCATTCCGCAATGCATCGCACCATTGAGCGCCGATGACCCGCGGGTTGCCCCAGGTGCCCTGGTATGCCGGCACCCAGGCCTCGGCGTCGGGTGTGCGCTGCACCGCGAGCCGCAGCGCGTCGAGGGTTTCGCCTCGAAGGCGCGGCAGATCGGCCAGCATCACCATACACGCACCGGCCTCTCGGCCGAGCGCACCGAGCCCGACACGCAACGAACTCTGTTGGCCCGCGCGGTAATCGCCATTGATCACGAAGGGCACACCCGATCGACTCACCAGCGGCGCACTGTCCTCCAGGCGGTGGCCCAACACCACCACAGCCGGCGCCAGCGCACTGTTCGCGAGCAGCTCCACACTGCGCGTCAACAGCGGCTCGCCACCGACAGGCAACAACAGCTTGTTGGTCTCGCCCATTCGCTGCGATTCACCGGCAGCGAGCAACAACCCGGCGACACGCGCCCCTTTCTGATCAGACTCCACACTCATGACACGACAGTCAAATTGGCCCTCGGTCGCGCCGGCAAGGTGTTCCCACGGGAACGCGACAAGATCTGTCCCAGTTCGCTCAGTGCGGTCAGGTTGTGCACACTGCGAAAATCGTGGACGTTTGGCAGCAGTGCCTTCGCACCTTGCGCCAACGCCTGATACCTATCGTACCGCAGCAGCGGGTTGAGCCATATCAATCGCTGGCAGGAACGCGCCAGACGCGCCGACTCGACCGCCAGCAGTGCGCTGTCGTCGCGCTCGAGACCATCGGTGATCAACAGCACGATTGCCCCCTGCGACATCACGCGCCGGCCCCAATCGCGGTTGAACCGCAACAAGCTATCAGCGATGCGCGTGCCACCACTCCAATCACACACCTGGCCCGACACGCTGTCGAGCGCTTCATCGACATCACGCTGTGCCAGTGAACGCGTGATGTTGGTCAGGCGCGTTCCGAAAACGAAGCTGTGTACACGGCGTTGATCACGGGTCAGGGCGTGCAGGAAATGCAGCATCATGCGCGAGTACTGCGCCATAGAACCCGAGATATCGCACAAGGCCACAATAGTGGGTTCACGCGTGCGCCGCTGTCGGGTCGCCAGGGGAATGCCGCAATCCGGACGCTTTGCCGCCGCCCGCAGGGTGGCGCGCAGGTCGATATCGTGCCCACGGCCACTGCGATACCGGCGTGTCAGCATCGGCCGCACACCAAGGTCCATCTGTTCGATCACGCGGCGAGCCTGCAGGATTTCCTGCTGGCTCATGGTTTCGAAATCCATGTCCTGCAAGGTTTCCTGATCGGACCAGGTCAAGGTCGACTGATGCTCGATGATTTCCTGCTCCGGGACATCCCGGCTCGAGGCCGCATCGGCGTTGAGGGCGTCGGTCAACCGCTGGTTGAGTTTGTCTGCCTCATCCGACTTGGGCACGCGCAACTGCGGCAGCATCATCGACATCATGCGTTCAAGCAACTGCGGATTTCGCCAGAAGACGTGAAAGGCCTGATCGAACAACGGTCGGTGCTCGCGCCGGCTGACAAAGCAGGCCGAGAGCGTCCAGTACAAGTCGCCACGAGACCGTAACCCGACCGACTGCAACGCTTCAGTCGCTCGCAGCAAGGCGCCCGGCCCCACCGGCACACCGACTTCCCGCAGCACCCGCGCGAAGTGCATCAAGTTGTCAGCCAGCTGCCCGCCGTAGCTGCCGGGAACCCGCGGAATGCTGCGCAGTTCGCCTTTCAGGCTCACTGGCCGTCCCGGGACATTTCCATGCGAATCTGCTCCAGCACACTCGCCGCCTCGGTGCCACGCAGGCGTGCGACATCGTCTTGGTATTTGAGCAGTGCCCCGACTGACTGATCAACTACCTCGGGATCGAGTGACACCACATCGAGCTGGGTCAGGGCATGGGCCCAGTCAAGCGTCTCTGCCACCCCCGGCGATTTGAACAGGTCCATGCC
>CALDHJ010000203.1 GCA_937941555.1 uncultured Granulosicoccaceae bacterium
GGAATTCGCCGAGAAATACCCCAACACCACCGTGCGCATCGTCAAGGCTCTGATTCGCGCTGCGTACTGGCTCGACGAGAACAACAACGCCAACCGCACGGACGCCGTAAAGATCCTGTCGCAACCCAACTACGTCGGCGCCGACTTCGACGTCATCGCCAACTCCATGACCGGCACCTTCGAATACGAAAAAGGCGATCGCCGAGAGGTCCCGGACTTCAACGTGTTCTTCCGCTACAACGCGACCTACCCCTACTACTCCGACGCCGTGTGGTACCTCACACAGATGCGCCGCTGGGGGCAGATCTCGGAAGGCAAGCCGGACAGCTGGTATTTCGACACCGCCCAGCAGGTCTACCGCCCCGACCTTTACAAAATCGCCGCGGAAGAACTCATCAACGAGGGCCTCTTCGCCGCCAGCGACTTCCCGGATTTCGCGACAGAAACGGGCTACCGCCCGCCTCAGGACGATTTCCTCGATGACGTGGTGTTCGACGGCAGCAAGCCGAACGACTACCTCGACGCAATGGCCATCGGCCTCAAGGGCGACACCACGTTGTGATGTCACGTCGCCGGGGCGGTAACGCACACCGCCCCGGCGCATGCCCCTCACGTTCTCTCCATGGAGTCACGCCATGAGCGTTATCAAGGCCTTCTCACCCCAGAGTCCCACGTTCCGGCTGCGCCTGGGCAAATGGCTCGACAGCGCGGTTGCCGAGACGGTCCTGCTGCCCGCACTCGGCATCGCAACCTTTCTGTTGTTGTGGAGCGTGGTCGCCTCGCAGATCAACACCTCGCTCGGTGCCTTCCCCGGCCCCGTGCAAGTGAGCCAACAAGCGACCGCACTGATCAGCGAGCATCGCGCGGAACGCGAGAAGGAAGCGGCTTTCTATCAACGCCAGGAAGACCGCAACGCCAAACGCCTTGAGAAAGAACCCGACTTCATACCGAAAATTCGCGCCTACACCGGCAAGGCCACCTACCTCGACCAGATCGTCACCAGCATCCTGACCGTGTTGACCGGGTTTGTGCTGGCATCGCTGATCGCCATTCCGGCAGGCATCGTGATCGGCCTGAGCCGCAAAGTGCACAGCGCTGTCAACCCGCTGGTGCAACTCTTCAAACCCATCTCACCGCTCGCCTGGCTGCCACTGGTGACCATGGTCGTCAGCGCGGTCTACGTCACCGACGACCCGATGTTCGAGAAATCCTTCATCAATTCAGTGGTCACCGTGATGCTGTGCAGCCTCTGGCCAACACTGATCAACACCTCGGTTGGTGTGGCCAACATCGAACCAGACCTGCAAAACGTCTCGCGCGTGTTGCGCCTCGGCCGCTGGACACACATCCGCCGCGTTGTGTTGCCGTCATCGCTACCAATGATTTTCACTGGCCTTCGCCTTTCGCTGGGCGTTGCCTGGATGGTTCTGATCGCCGCCGAGATGCTGGCTCAGAACCCCGGCCTCGGGAAATTCGTTTGGGACGAGTTCCAGAACGGCTCATCGCAATCCCTCGCCCGCATCATGGTCGCCGTGATCACGATCGGGCTGATCGGCTTTGCACTCGACCGCATCATGTTGTACCTGCTGGGCCGTGTGGCCTGGGATCCCGAAACCGCTACACGGTAATGGAGAGACACGCCATGAAAAAACCGTATTTGCAACTCAGTCACCTCGATGTCGAATTCCAGACCAAGACCGGTGTCTTCACGGCCCTGAAAAATGTCAGCCTGGACGTCCACGACGGCGAATTCATCTCCGTGATCGGTCACTCGGGCTGCGGCAAGTCGACCGTCATGAACGTGATCGCCGGGCTGACCCCGGGCACCCGGGGCGGTGCACTCGTCAACGGACGCGAAGTTGACGGGCCCGGACCAGACCGCGCGGTCGTTTTCCAGAACCACTCACTGCTGCCCTGGCTGACGGTCTGGCAGAACGTCGAACTTGCCGTCAATGTCGTCTTCAAGGGGCGCAAGAGCAAGGCGGAGCGTGACGAGTGGATCGCGCACAACCTCGAACTCGTCGACATGTCCCATGCCCGAGACAAGCGGCCAGCCGAAATTTCCGGTGGCATGAAGCAGCGGGTCGGCATCGCGCGCGCACTGTCGATGGAGCCGAAAGTCCTGCTGATGGATGAACCCTTCGGCGCGCTCGACGCGCTGACCCGTGCACAGCTGCAGGACTCGTTGATGCGGATCCACAGCGAGCTGAAAAACATCGTCGTGATGATCACCCACGACATCGACGAAGCAGTACTGCTCTCGGATCGCATCGTCATGATGACCAACGGTCCAGCCGCCACCATCGGCGAGATCGAGCCGGTTGAGCTGGCGCGTCCGCGCGACCGCCTCGCACTCGCCAACGACCCCGAATACAACCGCAAACGCGAAGCGCTGTTGCGATTCCTCTACGAGAAACAGCGCAAGGTCGAATCGCTTCCGTCCGGCCCGTCGGATGACGTGATCGGAGACGAACCGGTGCCCGCACTCGACGACACGCGGGGGGTTGCCTGATGCACATCGTGATCATCGGAAACAGCATTGCCGCCGACTGCCTGATCGAAGAGCTCGGTCGTCACACCAGCGGTCCCGCGCTCGATGTCACTGTCATCGGCGACGAACCCCACCGCGCCTACAACCGCGTGTTGTTGTCGCAGGTGCTCTCAGGGGACGTCAGCGACAGCAGCATTGCGCTGCGCACCCCCAATTGGCAGTCCAATCACCGCATCCGCTATCGCCAGGGCCTGCGCGTCGAGGAGATCGACCGCGCCGCACAGCAGGTCGCGCTCGACAACGGCGAACAGCTGCACTACGACCGACTCGTGCTCGCCACCGGTGCCCGCGCCAGCCTGCCGAAGGGCGTCGACCCCACACTGCACGGTGTGCGGGTATTCCGCACCCTCGACGACGCCCACACCTTGATCAACACCCCAAAGGGCTCGCACACGATCGTGTTCGGGGGCGGGCTGCTCGGGCTTGAAGCCGCTGCAGGGCTGCTGAGCCTCGGCGTGCGCGTGACGCTCGTGCACCGCAATGCCTGGTTGCTCAACCGCCAACTCGACCGCGCCGCCGGTCGGCTGCTGCTGGCGAACCTGCAACGCCGTGGGCTGCTGGTCGAACTCGGTAGCACCGTCAGTGCAGTCGAGGGTGACCGGCATGTGAGAGCGGTGCGGCTCGATTCCGGACGTTGCCTGAGCGCGACTCAGATCGTATTTGCCACCGGTATCACACCGCGCGCAGAGCTCGCCCTCGCCGCCGGCCTGCCGGTCAACCGCGGCGTGATGGTCGACGACCATTTGCAAAGTCCCGACCCCTGCGTGTTTGCACTCGGTGAGTGCGCCGAGTGCTCTGGCGAAACCGTCGGCCTGGTGTCGCCGATTCGCGACCAGGCAAAAGTGCTCGCGCGCACCCTGCTCGGACAGAGCGGCGACCCCTACACCCACCGTGCACACGCCGCGCAACTCAAGGTGGCCGGCATCGACGTGTTCTCCGCCGGAGACGTCAACCACGAAGGCGAACAAACCATGGTCTTTGACGACCCGCTGACGCCGGCCCGGCGCAAGCTTGTGCTCGAGAACGGCCGGCTCAAGGCCATCATGCTCTTTGGCGACGTACGCGACGGGCCGTGGTTCAACACCCTCATGCAAAAAGGCATCAACACCCGCGCCCTGAGCGACCGCCTGTTGTTCGGCAAGGCCTACTGCGAGGGAATCGCAGCGTGACAAAACCCACTCTGGTCGTCGTTGGCAACGGCATGGTCGGCCACACCTTTCTCGAGCGCCTGATCGACGCCGGCGGCACCGATACCCACGACATTGTTGTCTACGGCGAGGAGACACGGGCAGCCTATGACCGCGTGCACTTGTCCGAATACGTCGA
>CALDHJ010000204.1 GCA_937941555.1 uncultured Granulosicoccaceae bacterium
GTGCACGAAGGGCCCAACGACGACAAGCTGACCGAGCTGCGGCAATACCTCTCGTTGCGCGGACTGCAACTGGGCGGCGGTGACGAGCCGACGGCACAAGACTATGCGCAGGTCGTAGAGCAGCTCGCCGACCGCAGCGACGCCGCACAGATCCAGACGGTGTTGCTGCGCTCGCTCAAGCAGGCGGTCTACCAACCGGCCAACACCGGTCACTTCGGGCTTGCGCTCGAAGGCTACGCTCACTTCACCTCTCCGATTCGGCGCTATCCCGACCTGCTGGTGCACCGCGCAATCAAACACACCCTGACCGGTGGCACGCGACACGATTACCCGGTGTCACTCGAGCGCATGGCCGTGCTCGGCGAGAGCAGTTCGGCCGCCGAGCGGCGCGCGGATGACGCGACACGTGATGTGGTCAATTGGCTCAAGTGCGAGTACATGCGCTCGCATGTCGGCGAGCACTTCGAGGGCACGGTCAACGCGGTCACGAGTTTCGGGCTGTTCGTCGAACTCGCGGGCATTCACGTTGAAGGCCTGGTGCACATCACCAGCCTACCGAACGACTACTACCAGTTCGAACCCGCGCACCACCTGCTGGTCGGAAAACGCGGCGGGCAGCGCTTCGGTCTGGGCGATGCGGTGCGGGTGAAGGTGATGCGGGTCGACCTCGACGAGCGCAAGATCGATCTGGAAATTCAGGCCGAAACCGGCAAGCGCAAGGGGCGCAAAAAGCGTTCATGAGCCAGCACGACGAACTGAGCCGGGTCTACGGTCGCCACGCCTGCCTCGCCGTTCTGCAGCAACGGCCCCAAAGCGTGCGCGCGATCTGGCTACTCGACGGCATCGAAGCTGCGGCCGGTCCACTGATCGACGCTGCAGGCCGCAGCGGTGTTGTGGCGTCTCGTGTGCGCGCTGACGAGCTGGACCGGCTCTGTGGGGACGGGGTGCACCAGGGTGTGTGTCTCGATGTGGTGCCCCGTGCGGCAGAGGGCGAGGACGCGCTCTGGCGGCATCTGGAGAAGACAGCTGGGGTGCCGCTCGTGTTGGTGCTCGACGGCGTACAGGACCCGCGCAACCTCGGCGCCTGCATCCGCACCGCCGAGGCCGCCGGGTGTCTCGCGGTGGTCACGCCGCGCGACAAGTCGGCGCCGCTCAGCGCTGCTGCGCGCAAGGCCGCTGTCGGGGCCGCCGAACGGGTGCCGCTGGTCCGGGTCGGGAACCTCGCGCGCACGCTCGACACTCTGGCAGACCATGGCCTCTGGCGGGTAGGGGCGGCGGGTGAAGCCACACTCGACCACACTGCGGTGGATTTCAAAGCGCCAACGGCGCTGGTGATGGGGGCCGAAGGGCGGGGGCTCAGGCGGCTGACGCGCGAGCGCTGCGACCTCTTGACGCGCATCCCGATCGTCGGCCAGGCCGGCAGCCTCAACGTCTCGGTTGCCGCCGGGGTGTTGTTGTTCGAAGCCGCCCGCCAACGCGACACCTCCACGGACTGATCAGGCCGACTCGCCCTTGACGTCGGTCGGCTTCGCTGGCATCAACGACACACACCCTGTACACTTGTCCGGTTACAGCGTGAGCCACCGTGCAGCGCTGTACGACAACACCCACTCCTTGGCCCATCGGGGCCAAACCCACAAGGAGCAGCAATGCGACACTACGAAATCGTGTTCATGGTCCACCCCGACCAGAGCGAACAGGTTCCTGCGATGAATGAGCGCTACCGCGCCATGATCGAGCAGGGCGGCGGCACCATTCACCGCCTCGAAGACTGGGGACGCCGTCAGTTGGCCTACCCGATCAATAAAGTCTACAAAGCCCATTACATTCTCCTGAACATCGAAAGCGAGCCGGCTGTGATTGAAGAGCTCACAGGCGCTTTCCGCTTCAACGATGCCGTGATCCGCCACATGGTGATCAAGCGTGATGAAGCCGTTACCGACACGTCGCCGCTGGCCAAGCGGGACGAGAAGGAATCGCGTCCGGCCCGCAGCGAATCGACTGACGGCGACGCCGCCGAGAGCGTTGCAGCCAATGACGATGCGCCTGCCGCCGAGGCCCCCGCTGCGGATGCCTCTGCCGACGACGCTGCGCCCAGCTCGGCTGAATAACCCACCCCATTCAGGAGAACGGACATGTCTCGTTTTTTTCGTCGCCGCAAATACTGCCGTTTCACGGCTGAAGGCATCACCGAGATCGATTACAAAGACCTTGAAATGCTCAAGGGCTATGTGACCGAAACCGGCAAGATCGTCCCGAGCCGCATTACCGGCACCAAGGCGAAGTACCAGCGCCAGTTGTCGACTGCCGTGAAGCGCGCGCGCTACCTGGCCTTGCTGCCTTACACCGACCGTCACTGACGGCCGACGGCTTGGCCGTCAGTCCGTGAAACGTCAGGCACGTGCGTGTTAGCTCAGTTCGCATCTCGAGGGCCGTGGCAAACGGCGTTGCTCGCGTCGAGCACCTTGACGCTGGCAACTGTGTTGCCGCCGATGGTGTGGTTCAGCGCCGCGGCGATCGCGCTCTACGTGATGCGCCACGGCGGGCGATCGGGGCTGTTCGCCACCGGACTCGCCACCGCGGCGGCTGCGTTGTTCCACGCGTTGACCCTGGGGCAGTTGTTCAGTGGCGGTGCGTGGTTCGGCTTGTATGCCGCAGCCGTCTTCTGGACGCCGGTGTTTCTCGTGGCACTCGTGTTGCGGGTCACCGAGCGACTAGAGCTTGCGGCCTTGCTTGCGTTTGCGCTGTCGCTGTTGGTGGTGCTCGGGGTGTATCTCTACGTTGATTCACCTCGCGCACTCTGGACCGAGCACCTCGCGCCATTCGTGCGGGCGAGCGGCGAGGGGGTCGATGCGGAGCGCCTGGCGCAAACGCTCGATACGCTGGCGCGGTTTGGCACCGGCATGCTCGCCTCGGGCGTACTGATGAACACCCTGATCGGGGTGTTTCTCGGGCGCAGTTGGCAGGCTCGGCTGTATCAGCCGGGGGGCTTTCAAGCCGCGTTTCACGCGTTCCGTTTGCCGCGTGGTGCATCGGCCGCTCTGGCGGCAATGGTGGTTGCGGCATGGTTGACGGGCGCCGACGCCTTGATTGCGTTGGCAATGCCGGCAGCGGTGCTGTTGTTGGTACAAGGGCTGGCGGTGATCCACGGCATCGTGGGTATCCGCCAGATGGGAGTCGGTTGGCTGATCGCGTTGTATTTCGCGCTGATGCTGATCTATTCCGTGGTGTTGGTGGGCCTGATCGGGCTTGTCGACGCCGTTGTGGATTTTCGCAGGCGTGCGCTGGCACGCCGTGACTCTGACTGATTAATCGCCGGTTTGCCGGTGGAGAGGACTCGACAATGCAATTGATCCTGTTGCAGAAAGTGGACAACCTGGGTGATCTGGGTGACATGGTTGACGTGCGTTCGGGCTTTGCCCGGAATTTCCTGTTGCCCAAGGGCATGGCCAAAGTCGCCAACGACGCCAACGTCGCCGAATTCGAAGCGCGCCGGGCCGAGCTCGAGCGCGAAGCCGCAGCGCGTCTGACCGAAGCGCAAGCGCGTGCAGACAAGATTTCGGCTCTGAGCATCGTGATTCCGGCCAACGCCGGTACCGAGGGCAAGCTGTTCGGTTCGCTCGGCGCGGCCGACATCGCCGATGCAGTGACTGCCGGTGGCGTTGCCATTGAGCGCCGCGAAGTGCGTCTGCCCGAAGGCCCGATTCGCCTTGTCGGTGAGCACGAAGTGGGTCTGCACCTGCACAGTGACGTCGACGTGACGCTGACCGTGACAGTCACTGCCGAAGCGTGATGTGCGCGTGCCACACGTCACTCGGCGTGTGGCCGCTTCGCCGTTCGGTATACTGAGCGGCCCTGGCAGCTTCGAAGCACGGCACTATGGCTGATATCCCTACTGCGGCGTTCGATGCGAGTGCTGGCGACGCCAAAGTCGATGCCTTGCGGGTGCCTCCGCACTCGATCGAGGCAGAACAGTCGGTGCTCGGTGGGGTGATGCTGAGCCCGGGTGCCTGGGAGTCGGTTGACGGCGTTGTCGTCGACTCCGACTTCTACCGCCACGACCACCAGATTGTCTTTCGCGCGTTGAAGTCGCTGGCGGAGCAGGAACAGCCACTCGACGTCGTGACGGTTGCCGAGTGGTTGCAACAGCGCGACCAGCTCGAGAATGTGGGTGGCCTGGGCTTTCTCAATCGCCTCGCAGCCGACACGCCCAGCGCTGGAAACGTCAAAGCCTACGCCGGCATCGTGCGCGAGCGTTCGGTGCTGCGGCAGATGATTTCGGTCGCCAATGAGGTGGCCGACGCGGGCTTCCGGCCGAACGGCCGCGACAGCCGCGAGCTGCTCGATTTTGCTGAATCCAAAGTGATGGGCATCGCCGATCAGGTCGAGTCGGCCGGCGGTGGCTTTCGCGGCATCGCACCCATCCTCGCCGACGCGATCGACCGTATCGACCTGCTGTATTCCAGCGGCTCCGCGATCACGGGCTTGCCAACCGGGTTCACCGAATTTGATCAGATGACCTCGGGCTTGCAATCGTCTGATCTCGTGATTGTTGCCGGTCGCCCCTCGATGGGCAAAACAACCTTCGCGATGAATATCGCGGAGAACGCTGCGATTCAGGCTGAGCAGCCGGTGGCGATTTTTTCCATGGAGATGCCG
>CALDHJ010000205.1 GCA_937941555.1 uncultured Granulosicoccaceae bacterium
GGTATCTGTCGATGTATCCTGATCATCGCCAGTCGAGGTGTCAGCGGTGTCTGAACTGTCGCAGGCAGCGAACATAACAAGGCCTGCGCCCAGAAGTGCGAGCCGAACAGTCGAGCGGCTGTGAAATCCATTCCGTGCAGAGAACAACATAATCATCCTGTATTTGTATTGAAGCGGGCATCCGACTTAGCGTAGCTAAGATGCCGTCCACAGATTTGTATAGAAATGTAAACACGGGTAAGTTCGAGTCAGATGGTCGCAACTCCACCGTTAGTGCAGATGACAGTTTCCGCGCTACGTTGACTAACGCTGATTACCCGCAGCGAACCACAGCCTTTACGGCAAAGACGTCCATACCCTGCGGTAGTTGTCTCGACTGAATCGCTATCGCGGATTGGGTTGAAATGAACCCAGATCGAACGACTCAAAGTCGTGCGCAACCACAGACGTCCGCCGACAACCGATATCAATCGTCTCATTCTGCGACGTGGCAAATGCAACCATCCTCAAGGCCACAACCACAACGTGATAACGCATCACCGTGCAGCGACCAGATCGCAGTGAACCGTCGAGCGCCGAGACAGCTCTCCGGCCACGCCGCACCATGGCCCAGCGTCACGACGACTCCGTCGTTGATCGCACCCGCCGAGCGAGCGGAAAGCGAAGCCCCTGATTGAGACAGGACGGCGACGTAGCCGGGCCGATCGAGATCGAACGTTGTAATACAACTCCACTGCAGCAAAACACACAGGGATCGCCATGACCACGATTCTGTGCCATGTAGTCGCAGGATACGGTGTGCCCAATCCCCCTTTACTCGGCAATACAAAGAGCAGCGCGACACCTCCTCCAGTCGGTTTTGGCTCAGTGGAAACACATATTTTTTGCAAAATATTTCAGTAATATCGATTTTTCATCGTACTATCGACAGCGACACATTCCCCGAACGGTCCGAAACTTCCCAAGGAGAATTAGCATGGCCACCAGAACTGTATTGTGGGCAGGAGTCGTATTGGCGAGCACGTTTGCTCAGGCCGCGATCGCCGACAGCTGCCTGCAAGTCACACTCACGGGCACCCAAGGTGGCCCGCCGTCTTTCAACGGTCTCGCAGGCGCCGGCACACTGGTGCAGTACGGCAGCGAGGACTCGAATTGCTCTGACGTGGTCATGCAATTCGATGCCGGACGCGGCACCACCCAACGGCTGTCGCAATCCCGCATTCCCGCGGGCAAGGTCAACGCGGTTTTCGTGACACACTTGCATTCCGATCATGTCGAGGGATTGCCCGGCCTCATGCAGTTGAGGTGGCACTTCAACTCGGCCGGACCAAAGGTAGACTTGATCTGTCACGCAGATGCGAAATCGCCAGCGGGGCATGTCATGAGCTGCTCAGGATTCGCAGCGTCCATTGGCGACAATTTCATCAAGAGTGGTGAAATGGCTCAGCGCCTCGCAGAGAACCCCAAGCGCCTCGCTGGCGGCCCGGCTGACTTGATCAATGTCGTCGCAGTCGAACGACCCGCAACTGCTGAAGTCGTGTGGGAGTCAGGCGACGTGACGGTCTCGGCTGTGGCGTCGCGACACGTCGCGGGCCATTTGTCCTACCGTGTCGACACCCCCGCAGGCTCGGTTGTGATTGGCGGCGACGCCGGCAATGACAAGCCTGCCCCGCCTCGTGACAGCTCAACCTCGGCGCAGGTCGAAGCGCTGGCACAAGGAGCGGACATCCTCGTCCACTCCACCATCCACCCTGTCATGGGGCCTGATGGTGGAACCGGGTTTCCACCGCCGATCTACCATCGCCAGTCCACAGCCACTGATCTGGGCGCTCTCGCCAAGCGGGCGGGGATCGGTCAACTGATGCTGACGCACCTGATTCCGTCGCTCGGTGCACCGCGTCAAGGCCCGTTCAAATTGCCGTCCGGTGCACTGACAGAGGGAGACTACGAGTCTGCGGTGCGCGAGAGCGGCTACAACGGTGAGGTTGTTGTCGGGACGGATCTCGCGAAAGTGCGGCTCACTGCCAACTAAGCTCGACTCTGCTCGGCACGCCGCGACCGGTCAGGTGACCGGCGCGGTGTGCCAACCAGCGAACTGCCGGTGCCCGGGATCGCAACAGGTGCTCGTCCCAGGCGCCCGCCTCAGGCCCTCCACTCGGAATGGGTAGCAACTCGTATCGTCAGCCGTAGGCGTGCAGGCCATCGCAAAAGGCGCGAATCCGTGCACAGGCATCAACCAACGTGTCGTCTGCGGCGGCATAGGAGAGCCTGAAACAGGGCGACAAACCGAATGCCGCACCGTGCACGATCGCGACGCCGTGTTCGTTGAGCAGCGCCTGCACGAAGGCCTCGTCGGTGTCGATCAATGCACCACCCGCACTGCGCTTGCCAAGGCATCCCGCAATGTCGGCGTAAACGTAGAACGCGCCGTCCGGCACCGGACACGTGACACCCGGGCAGGCGTTGAGGTCCGCGCACACTTGATCACGGCGCCGCAAAAACGCCGTCCGGGACGCGCCGATATAATCCTGCGGCCCCTGAAGCGCGGCGAGTGACGCGTACTGGCTGATCGAACACGGGTTGCTCGTTGATTGGCTCTGCAACTTGCGCATCGCATTGATCAGGTGAGCGGGCCCCGCACCGTAACCGATGCGCCAGCCGGTCATCGCGTAGGACTTGGACACCCCGTTGACGATGAACAAGCGCTCGGCGAGATCGGGCGCGACCTGTGCCGGCGTTGTAAATTCAGCCGGTGCGTAGACGATGTGCTCGTAGATGTCATCGCAGAGCCAGCCGACATGCGGATGAGCCCGCATCACGTCGGCCAGCGCCTCGATCTCCGCGCGCGAGTACACCGCACCGGTCGGGTTGGAGGGCGAATTGAAGATGAACCACTTGGTCTTCTCGGTAATCGCAGCAGCGAGCTGGTCGGCCGTGATCTTGAAACCCTGTTCGAGGCTGCCCGGCACGATAACCGGCGTCGCCTGACCGAGCCGCACGATGTCCGGGTAGCTGACCCAATAGGGCGACGGCACGATGACCTCATCCCCCGGGTTCAGCGACGCGACCAACACATTGTACAGCACCTGCTTGCCACCGGTGCCAACCGAGATGTTCTCCGGCGCGTAGTCGAGACCGTTTTCGGATTGGAATTTCTCGCAAATGGCGGCCTTCAGGCCGGCGATGCCGTCGGCGGCGGTGTAGCGCGTGTGGCCCGCTTGCATCGCCGCGAGTGCCGCGTCCTGGATATGTTGCGGCGTATCGAAGTCGGGCTCGCCCGCGCCGAGCGCGATGATGTCCTGTCCCTCGGCCTTGAGCTTTGCGGTCAGTGCGGTCAGCGCCACGGTGGGCGACGGCAGCACGTTCGACAGCAATTGGCTTTGGCAGCGTTCAGCGAAGGATTGAACAGACATCATGTGATCCAGTGAGTGTGACATCGGCCATACTACCGTCTACACCCACCGAGCAACACAGGACCCGGTCGCATGATCATGGTGGCACCCAGCGGCGCCCGTCGACAACAGACTGACCATCCGGCGCTGCCCATCACACTCGATGAAATCCTCGACACCGCCACCGCCTGTTCGGCCGCCGGTGCCGACGCGCTGCACCTGCACGTGCGTGAAAACGATGGCAGCCATTCACTCGATACCGGCCGCTACCGCGAGGCAATCGATGCGTTGGCACAGCGTCTGCCCGACTTGCGCATCCAGATCACCACCGAATCCGTCGGCATCTACTCGCCTGCCGAGCAGCACCACTGTCTCAGCACGCTGCAGCCCGACTGGGCCAGTGTCTGTGTGCGCGAGATCGCTGCCGATCCGGCCGTCGCCGCTCGCCTCTATCGAGATTGCGCTGAGCAGGGCACCGCAATACAGCACATCCTGTTCGGGCCGAGTTGCGCCGCGCAACTGACACGCTGGTGGCAAGACGGCACGGTCGCCCCGACACAAAACGCCGTGATCCACGTACTGGGCCAATACGCCGACAGCATCCACGGCACACCTGAGGACGTACCGGCTAGACGGGCCCTGATCGACACCGACAACTGGATGGTCTGCGCCTTTGGCGATCAGGAGCACGCCTGCCTCACGGCTGCCCATGCGGCGGGGGGTGATCTGCGTGTGGGTCTCGAGAACAGCCTCGGGCTAGGCGGTGATCACCGATGGGCGGACAACGCCGAGTCCGTCATTGCGCTGCGCGCACGATTGAATCCAGCAGGTAACTGAATCATGAGCCATGTCTTTCCCCGCCACTGCAAGACGGACTTCCCGGTCGCAATCGCCGGCGACGGGTGTTGGCTGATCGACGAGACCGGCAAACGCTACTTTGACGGCTCAGGCGGTGCAGCCGTGTCGTGTCTCGGACACAGCAACACCCGGGTGCGCGATGCAATCAAACAGCAGATTGATGCCCTCGCCTTCGCCCACACCGGGTTTTTCACCAGCGAACCGGCCGAACAGCTTGCACGGTTGCTGGTGGAACACGCGCCGGGTGATCTCGATCGTGTGTACTTCGTCTCGGGCGGCTCAGAAGCCGTGGAAGCGGCGATCAAACTCGCCCGTCAATACCACCTCGAGCGCGGCGAACCCCAACGTCACCATCTAATAGCACGCCGTCAGAGCTATCACGGCAACACCCTCGGCGCGCTCGCGGCCGGCGGCAACGCTTGGCGGCGCGCACCTTTCGAGCCCCTGCTCGCCCCGGTCAGCCACATCGCACCCTGCTACGAATACGCCGAACGCAGCGCAGATGAATCGGCCGAGGCCTATGGCCTGCGCGTCGCCGACGAACTCGAACAGGAGATCCTGCGGCTCGGCGCGGACAGCGTGATGGCCTTCATCGCCGAGCC
The DNA here is from genome assembly GCA_937941555.1 of uncultured Granulosicoccaceae bacterium. Lineage (GTDB taxonomy): Bacteria > Pseudomonadota > Gammaproteobacteria > CALCKW01 > CALCKW01 > CALCKW01. Next base: position 4,853 of record CALDHJ010000205.1, read on the forward strand.
CGTGGTCGGGGCAACGCTCGGCGCCGTGCCGGCCCTACCGGGCTACTTCGCGCGTATCCGGGAGATCTGCGACCGCTACGGCGTCTTGTTGATTCTGGATGAAGTGATGTGCGGCATGGGTCGAACCGGCCACCTCTTCGCCCACGAAGCCGAGCAGATCACGGCCGATATCGTCTGCATCGCCAAGGGACTCGGGGCCGGTTACCAAGCCATTGGTGCAACTCTCTGCACCGACACTGTTTACAACGCGGTCGCCGCCGGCAGCGGGTCTTTCCAACACGGCCACACCTATATCGGCCACCCCACTGCCGCCGCCGCCGGACTGGCAGTGGTCAACGAGATTCTCGACAACGGCTTGATCGCGCGCGTCAACCTGCTCGGCGAGTGTTTGCAGCAGGCGCTCGCCTCACGTCTGGGCCAACACCCCCACGTCGGGGACATCCGCGGGCGTGGCCTCTTTCGTGGCATCGAGCTCGTGCACGACCGCGACTCCCGGGCCCCCTTCGATGCGAGCGCCCGGCTCGCCGCCACGATCAAGCGGGAAGCCTTTGCCGCCGGCCTGATCTGCTATCCGATGGCCGGCACCCGCGACGGCAGCTCCGGTGACCACATCCTGCTCGCCCCGCCTTTCATCGCGACAGAAGCGGATATGGAGTGGGTCGCCGAACGAATCCACGGCGCCATTGACGCAGCGATCGGTGACCAGACCGGGGCCACCTGAAGTCAGAGCCCTGCAGTCGGTATACTCGGGGCTGGCTCAACACTGACACCCGACACCATGGCGCTGCCCGCTGCACTGACCAACCTGCGATTGCCCGTGATCGCATCCCCCCTCTTCATCATCTCCAACCCGAAGCTCGTTATTGAACAATGCAAGGCTGGCGTGATTGGCTCCTTCCCGGCCCTGAACGCACGCCCTCAGTCCATGCTCGACGAATGGCTCGCCGAAATCACCGAAACGCTCGCCGCATACAACCGCGACAACCCCGAGCGACCCGCGGCCCCCTTCGCGGTCAACCAGATCGTGCACCGCTCCAACGATCGGCTCGAAGCCGACATGGAAGTGGTCGCAAAGTACAAGGTTCCCATCGTCATCACGAGCCTCGGGGCACGCGAGGAAATCAACAATGCCGTGCACGCCTACGGCGGCATCACACTGCACGACATCATCAACAACCGTTTTGCGCACAAGGCGGTCGAGAAAGGCGCCGACGGATTGATCGCCGTGGCCTGGGGGGCCGGTGGCCACGCGGGCACCTTGTCCCCTTTTGCACTGATCCAGGAGATTCGCGCCTGGTTCGACGGCCCGATCGCCTTGTCAGGCTCGATCGCAACCGGCGGCGCCGTGTTGGCAGC
>CALDHJ010000206.1 GCA_937941555.1 uncultured Granulosicoccaceae bacterium
CTCGCCATCGGGGTTCCTGTCATCCATGTGCCACGGCAACCGGGTGCGCTGATGTGTTGATCGTCACGGACCCACCGGGTTCGCATGCTGTCGCTTCAGACGGGCCCGCTTGAGCTCGGCTTCACGGTCGCGTGGTGGTGCGGCTGTGGTGAGTGTGTTGAGCAAGGTCCAGACTTCGTGGCTGATGGCTTCGACCGCGTGGTCGAAGGCGGCCTGATTGGCCCGAGATGGTGTGCGGCTGCCGGACACTTTGCGCACGAACTGTAGCGCAGCGGCTTGCGCGTCGGCCTGTGTGCTTGGCGGCACGTAGTTGAACAGGGGTCGGATGTTGCGGCACATCAGTCCCAACCCACGTCGAGTGCGTCGACCAGAAAATGGATCAGCGGTTCGAGTTCGTCAAAGGTGTCACCGATACGTTTGGGAAAATCCTTGGCGCAGACCTGCTTCGGAGTACAGCTCGAGAACGCAAAGAAGCTCTTGTGTTTGAGGTGCTCGATCAGTGGGTGTTCGGGGTCGTAGCCTTTGGGCGGGCGCTTGAGTTTGTCGCCGCGTATCTCACCAAAGCGCTTCCTGAAAGCGGGGGATTGTTCGATCGCCGCCCAGCGTTTCGGTGAATCGACAATGGCGTCGCGGATCTGATTGAGCACCGGTGTCGGTGGCATCCAGATGCCGCCGCCGAAAAAGATCTCGTCCGGTGCGATGTGCACGTAATACCCCGGCGCGTGTGCGTCCTTGCCGGCGCGGTGGCGGAAGTGGCAGCCGATGTTGGTTTTGTAGGGGGTCTTGTCCTTGCTGAAGCGGGTGTCGCGGTAAATGCGAAAGAGCGACCCGCCGTTCAGGCGCGTGTCGGCGACGAAGGCCGGCGCGTTGGATTCGAACCACGGCGCCATGGCCTCGATGAATTCGACCATGGGCAGCTGCACATTGCTCTTGAAACGCGGCTTGTTCTCCTCGAACCAGGCCTTGTGGTTGTTGTCGGAAAGCTCGTCAAGAAACGCGAAGAGGTCGCTGGGCAGGGGGGTGTAGGCGCTCATGGCGCGCTCCGGGTGAGAGGCTTGTCCCGATGCTAACAGCGTGTCAGGCTCAGCCCAAATCACGCAGCGTGGCAGTACGAACATGGCCCGAATTGCCCTTGGTGGCTGGCAACACGAGACCAACACCTTCGCGCCATTGCGCGCGGGCTACGCCGAATTTCTGGCGGCTGACGAATGGCCGGGGCTGTGCGTGGGCGCGGAGATGATCACGGCGGTCGAGAGTGTGCACATTCCGATCGCCGGTGCGCTTGCGGCCGTGCGCGATGCCGGCCACACCGTGCTGCCGCTGCTCTGGGCGTCTGCAACGCCGTCATCCTACGTGACCGACGACGCCTTCGAGCGGATCGCGGCGGACCTCCTCGACCGCCTGACTGCAGCGTTGCCGCTCGACGGTGTCTACCTTGATCTGCACGGCGCGATGGTCAGCGAATCACACGCCGACGGCGAAGGTGAAATTCTGCGCCGTGTGCGTGCGGTGGTCGGGCCGGATGTACCGGTGGCGGTGAGCCTCGACATGCACGCCAATCTCACCGAGGCAATGGTGACGCACTGCGATGTGATCGAAATCTTCCGCACCTACCCGCACATCGACATGGGCGAAACCGGTGCACGCGCGGCGCGTCTGCTGCTGCGGATGCTCGGCGGGCAGCGCTGGTGCAAGGCGTATCGCAAGCCCGGCTTTCTGATTTCCTTGAACGCTGGGTGCACGAGCGTCCCGAGTGCGGCGCGGGATGTGTACGCAGCCGTGCCCGGGGAAATCAATGAGGCAGTGCCGGCCGTCGGCGTCGCGGTCGGGTTTCACCTCTCGGATATCGCCGATGTCGGGCCGGCTGTGGTGGCCTACGGTGTCGATCAGGCGCAGGCCGACCGCGCGGCCGATGCCGTGTGCAACACCATGGTATCGCGGCGCGCCGACTTTGTGACAGAGGTGCTGCCCGCTGATCGCGCAGTGGCTGAAGCCATGCGTCTGGCAACGCGGTTTTCGCGCCCGGTGGTGCTGGCCGATACACAGGACAACCCGGGCGGGGGCGGTACCGGTGACACGGTCGGGCTGTTGCAGGCCTTGATCGACGCCGGGGCCGAGGGCGCTGTCCTTGGTGCAGTGTGTGACCCGGACGTGGCGCGTCAGGCGCACGCCGCTGGCGAGGGTGCAACGATCAGGGTTGCGCTCGGTGGCAAGCGCATGCCCGACCAAAAGCCGCTCGAAGCGGAGGCCGCAGTGCGCCGGCTCGGTGGCGGGGAGGTCATCGGCACCGGGCCGATGTACAAGGACGCCCGCATTCAACTCGGCGACGCTGCGCTACTCGAGATTGGCGGCGTAGCCGTGGTGGTCAGCTCGGTCAATGTCGCGTTGATCGATCAGGCACTGTTCCGGCATTTCGGTGTGGAGCCGGCGGCCCAGCGCGTTCTCGCGGTCAAGAGCTCGGTGCACTTTCGCAACGATTTCGAGCAGATCGCCGAGCGCGTGATCGTGGTGGCGGCACCCGGTGCGGTGGTGGCCGATCCCGGGGCGCTGTCCTACCGAAATGCGACGGTAGCGTGGCACGAGGTGGACGGTGTGTGGCGGATGGGGTAACGGCTGAGATCGCGAATATCGCAGATCAGGTTGATGCCTGAGTCGCAATATGCACAGCATGCGTCACCCGAATATACAGGGCTGGATCATTTGGCATTGCCAAGCGTCCTTGCCACAACCTGTGCCCGGCGGGCCGGTGTTAGTCGCGGACAGCGATCGAGCCCGCTACGCCGACCAGAGTGCCGGCCGAGGTGCGGTTCAGCAGGACTTGTGCGCGAGGCTGTCTCAACAGCGTTCGTGCGCGTGCTGCAGCGAACGCATAGCCGAACAGGCAGCTGCTCCAGATCACGACGACCAAACCCGAAAGCTCGACGTACGCCAAGGCAGACAGTGTGCTGACGTCGACCACGGTGGGTAACAGTGCGATATAGAAGCCGACGGCCTTGGGGTTGCCCAGTGGCAGGAGGCTGGCGAGCCAGAAGGTTTTCCAGTGATCGCCTTGTTGCGGCTTGTCTGACAGCGCGACGGGTTTGGCATGCCACAGTTGTAATGCAAGATAGAGAAGATAGGCGATGCCGATCCATTTGAGCACCACAAAAGCGGGGCCGAGTGCGGCGGCCAGGGCAATCAATCCGGCGGCTGCAATCGCGAACAGGATCAGGTCGCCCACGACAAGGCCGAGAATGAAAGGTGCGGTGCGCCTCACGCCCTGGGTCGCTCCCCTTGCGGTGACCAGCGCCACGGCAGGCCCCGGAGTGACTGAGTCCACGGTGTAGATCAACGCAAACGCGATGAGTGATTCAATTGGCAGCATGGTGTGCTCTGTTGTGGATTGTGGAAACCCTATCACGGTGAAACCTGTGGATGATGCGATACCAACCGCTCTCGTTATCGCCAATGGTTCAACAGGTGGGCCATCAGCGCGCGTGTTCGGTGTGGCAGGTAGCGTGCTTCGGGGTAGACGAGGTGTATCGGCACGGGGTCGTCTAGGCACCCGGGCAGGACCTCCACCAGGCGTTTTTCGCGCAGCGCCTCCGTGAGCATGAAGTCGGGCAGGCGGGTGACGCCGAGACCCGACTCCGCCGCGTCGAGCAGGAAGCCGCCGTCGTAGCTGTTGAGCGTGGACCGCACCGAAACCACCGTGTTGCGACCACCGGCTGAGCGGAAGGTCCACTTGGGCCGTTTGGCGGGGCCGAACTGCAACACGCGGTGGTGGCTGAGGTCAGCCGGCGAGTCGATGGGTCGGGTGCTATCGAGGTATGTCGGGCTTGCAAAAATACCGTGCCGCATGGCGCAGAGCGGCCGCGCAATCATCGCCGAATCGTCTGGGTGCCCGACGCGAACGACGAGGTCCCACTGGTCGGCCACGACGTCCACCAGGCGGTCCGAAAACTCGACATTCAGTTGCACGTCGGGATGGT
>CALDHJ010000207.1 GCA_937941555.1 uncultured Granulosicoccaceae bacterium
GACGACCTCGAGCTCGACCCCGCCGTGCAGCAAGCCGTGCTCGACGCCTGGGCCACGGTCACCACCGAGAACCTGCACGACGTCACCGACTTCAAAGGCTACAAGGCCGAATTCCTGCGGCTCTTCGGTTTCGGCGTCGACGGCGTCGACTACGAAGCCGACCTCTCGCCCGAAGTTGACGTGCCCGGCCTGATCGTCCCCGAACCGGCCTGACGCCCCGGGCACAGCACCACGGTGGCTGGCAGCAGCCGGCCACCTGCCCCGCCCCCGACTCTGCCGGTACACTGCCCCGAAGCCCGAACACAGGTCGCAGGCAATGTCAGGCTCACCAGCGCACAACCAACCCACCGGATTCGGCACCGTCACACCCTATCTCGTGGCGGACGCGCCCGAGGCCCTGGCCGATTTCCTCAAGACAGTCTTCGACGCCGTCGAGATCGGGCGCACCGAGCGCCCAGGCGGGCCGATTGCCAATATGCAATTGCGGATCGGCACCGTCACACTGATGCTCTCGCAGTCCACGGCCAAGCTGCCCGCCATGGCCGGTGCGTGGTACGTCTACGTGGACGACGCCGATGCGGTGATGCAACGGGCGCTCGACGCCGGCGCAACCGAGATCCTCGCGGTCGCCGACATGGACTACGGCGACCGCCAGGGCGGCGTGCAGGATGCCTGGGGCCACATCTGGTGGATATCGCAACGCCTCGACAGCGCGCCCTACCACCCCTGATCACGACTTGCCCTGCGAAACAGCGCCGTTCGAAATCCGGTCGTGCAAGCGCGACACGGGCGATCCCGCGCCAACCCGAAAAGGCCATGCGTGCAAACGCCGGAAGGCGCGATGTACCAATTCTGATACCCTCTCGTTTCAGCTCTGATATCCCTGCATCCAGACATGCGACTGACGCAACGCGAAACCGATGCCCTGATCCGGGCATGGCGAGAGCAATCCACCCAACCGCTCTCCCCTGCCAGCAACGCCCGGCTCACCGCCATCGTGTGCGAACTGCAGGCCCACGACCCCGAAGCCATGCGCAAATGGCTGATTCACGGCGGTGACCTCGGCGCACACTTCGGTGCCGTCAGTCGAGCGGTTGAAGCCAAAGCCAAGGCAAACACACGGAGCCAGGCCAGAGTGCTTGCCACCGACATGGCCGACGGCGACGCACTCGACCACACCATTGCCGCGCCCTTTTTCATCGACGAGCTGCTCGACGACACGCCCGCCAATACGCCCGGGCCCGCCCCGCGTTCTACATTGCGTGCCACGTCCCGCGCACCCGCCAAACAACCCGCCGCCGAGCCCGCCCCGCTCACCGTCGATCTCGACCCGCAGGGCGCCGCCCCGTGGCAGGCCGAAGACGCCCCCCTCGCCGGCGAGCGAATCCGCTACCGCGAATGGCGCAAGGTGGCGGCCGTGTGTTTCGCCGTGGCAACCCTCGCCACGCAAACGCTGTTGATGGTCGCGCTGATCAGCGCCGCCTTCGCCTGGCAAACCGGCACCGCACTCGCCAGCGACTGGTTCCTGCCGCTCGGTATTGCCTGCGCGGCTGTCGTGCTCGCCTGGGTTTGCCACCGCACCTTCGCGCGTTTTCAGAGCATCAACGACGGCACCGGCCTGCCGGTGACCGCACCGCGACTCATCAAACTCACCTTGATCCCGATCGTAGTCGGGGTGTCGCTCGCGCTGCTCAGCGAACTCGGCCCACCGCTGCTCGCCGGCACCGGGCTGACCGGCACCCACCTGACCCTCGCGATCCTCGCGGTCGGTTTGCTGTGCAACACCGCCTACTGCCACACCGTGCCACGGCTTCGCTCCAACCGCGGGCGCTGAACACACCAACCCGCAGCGGTCCGTTCAACGAATGGACAATGAGAGCCACCTGACAGGATGTCGGTGGTCGCGGATCAGTCGGCCTCGGTTCGTTCGCGGAGGCTGCGCATCAAGCGCACGGCCTGCTGAACCTGCCGCGGGCTGAGCCCCTCGGCGAGGCCATTTACCCAAACGGCTTGTGCCTCGTTGACATGCGCCATCGCCTCGGCGCCCACCTCGCTGATCAGCACCAGCGGCGCGCGTTTGTGGTCGATGTTGTCTTCGAGTGCCAGCATGCCGCTCTTGACGAGCTCATTGACGATTCGCTGCACACCCTGCCGGGAGAGCCCCATTCGACGCGCGATCTGCGCCACGGTCATTGCATGGCCGGCGAGGTCGATCGCGCCCATCACCTGCCAGCGGGCCGAGGTCAGTCCGTGCGGTTTACTGAGCTGGTTGCCGGCGTCGAGCAAGGCGCCATTGAGTCTGAATACTTCGAGGATGAGGTCTGTGAGCGCCTCACCCGATTCGGTCCGCGTTGCCATGCGCGCAGTGTACCGCCTCCACGCCCATTCCGCGCTTCAGCCTCGGCGCGGCAACACCGCGAGTGGACCGATCTCCGTGCGCTGACACGCATCCGTAGTGGCAAACGACACCGTCTCACCCGATGCCGTGATCGCCTGATCGAGAATCGCGTTCATCCTGTCGATCACGGACAGCGCATTGTCCAATGCCACCTGCCGCGTTTCCCCGGCAACCACGATAAACAGGCCATCCTTGAGTTCGCTCAGGTAGTGGGCCCGCTCAACCACTCCGGCGTCGGCCTGCGTCTGGACAAAGCTGATCCACTCCGGGAAACCCGCGTTGAACACCGCGGTCGACACCTGCGGGTGGCCTGGCGGCGCCATGCAACGCACCAACACATAACCCGACTCGAACACCTGATCCGTCGGGTCTGCCGCACGCACCACCGACGACAACAACACGGCGCCGATCAGCACAGCACCCAACACCCTCAACGCTTTACAGCTCATACCCCTGTCCTCTGAAACCTGTGGCTGACATCTGACAACCACGACACCGAATCACCCCATGCGCCGCAACAATCCGTCTCGCAACACCACATGGTGGTAGAGCGCCGCGCCGACGTGGAACACAATCAACGCAGCCATCGCGCGCGCGCCCAGCCCGTGCGGGGTACGCGGCGCCACCGTCCAGAAATCCGGCAGCGCCGAGGTTGCGCCGCCCAGGATCACATTGCCCGCACCAGAGAGCACCAACATGCCAACCCCGCTCGCGCCCATGCCGAGGATCACGACATAAAACAACACGTGTACGGCGTGCGCCGCGCGCGCCTGCCAACCCGGCATCGGGATCGCAGCGGGCTTGGTATCGAAACGCCACCACCACACTATCCGCCCCAGCGTCAGCGCAAAAACCAGCAACCCGACTGGCACATGCAGGCGCAACAGCAGCAGCGATGTATCCGGGTCGGCGCTACTGGCAGCGCGGTTGCCGGTCGCCATCATCGCGAGAATCAACACCACGCTGACCCAGTGAATCCACCGCGCCACAGTGCCATAGCGGTCGGGCGAGCTCGTCGCCCGAGAAGCCCTCTGCGTCATTCGCGGATCACCGTGTACAAACCCGGGATCGACTTCAGCCCTTCAATCCGCGGCAGCCCGGCCTCGGCTTGCATTTTCTTCGTCG
>CALDHJ010000208.1 GCA_937941555.1 uncultured Granulosicoccaceae bacterium
GCAAGGGTATGCGCAAGGTGGAGGGTCCCGCTGACTTCGACGCCGCATTGGCGGCAGCGCAGCGTGAAGCGCAGGCGAGCTTTGGCGACGGCGCGTGCCTGATCGAGAAGTTCATCACCTCGCCGCGTCATATCGAAATCCAGGTCTTCGCCGACACCCACGGCAACGTCGTCTATTTGCACGAGCGCGATTGCTCATTGCAGCGCCGGCACCAGAAAGTCATCGAGGAAGCGCCAGCACCGGGCATGAGCCCCGCGCTGCGTGCGCGCATGGGAGAGGCCGCAGTCGCGGCTGCGCGCGCCATCGGCTACGAGGGCGCGGGCACCATCGAGTTCATCGCCGACGGCTCGGACGGCCTGCGCGAAAACGGCTTCTGGTTCATGGAAATGAACACCCGATTGCAAGTCGAGCACCCGGTGACCGAGGCCATCACCGGCCAGGACCTCGTTGCCTGGCAGTTGAGCGTGGCGGCGGGTGAGCCGCTGCCACTCACGCAAGAACAGATACCGCTCGACGGCTGGGCTGTCGAAGCGCGTCTCTACGCCGAAGACCCGGTCGCGGGCTTCCTGCCGGCAAGTGGCCCATTGCACCACCTGGCGCTGTCTTCAGCGGTGCGGGTCGACAGCGGTGTGCGGGCCGGAGACACGGTCAGCACCCACTACGATCCGATGATTGCCAAGCTCATCGCACACGGACCCAATCGCGAGACGGCCTTTCGCACACTCGCCATGGCGCTGGCGGAAAGCGAGCTCGCCGGCACCGTGTGCAACCTCGATTTTCTCGGGGCGCTGTGCCGCAACGAAGACGTGCTGGCAGGGAGGCTCGACACCGACCTGATCGCGCGCCACAGCACGGCCCTGACACAATTGGACGGGTGCGCAGGCGAAGCGTTGGCGGTGGCAGCGGTTGTCGCACTGGGACTCGACGCACCGGTTGAGCAGGAAGGATTCCGCTTGTGGGGCCACGGACAGCACCGCTGCCGCATCGTGCACGACGGGGAGCCGGTCGAGTGCGTAGTCAGCGAGCAGGCGGCAGGTGAGTTCGTTGTGCAGTGTGGTGACAATGACCCGGTGCCGGTCAGGCGCGTCGATGGCGAGCTGACCTTGTCCAACCCGACGCGTCGCGTTCGCGCCGTGGTGTTTGAGCGCGACATCACGGTCTTCCACTCAGGCCACCATCGCTTCGAGCTTATCGATGCCGAACGCTCACAGGCCGACGAGCAGCAGGGCGGTGACGTGGTGCTGGCGCCGATGCCCGGCCTGTTGCGCGTGCTCGACATCGACGTTGGGGAGTCTGTGACGGCCGGTCAAACGCTGGCTGTCATGGAGGCGATGAAAATGGAACACGCGCTAGTCGCACCGCGCGACGGCACGGTTGCCCGCCTTGGCGCTTCGGCAGGCCAACAACTCGATCAGGGTGCGGTGATCGTAGCGCTGGAGCCTGTTGCCGATGACTGAGACCGTCACGGTATTCGAAGTCGGCCCACGCGACGGCTTGCAAAATGAAGCGGTGCCGATTCCGACAGCCGCCAAGATTGAACTGGTCGATGCCTTGTCTGCGTGCGGCTTCACGCACATCGAAGTCTCGAGCTTTGTCTCACCGAAATGGGTGCCGCAGCTGGCCGACGCAGCTGACGTCTTTGCGGGCATCACACCTAAACACGGCGTGGTCTACGCGGCCCTGACCCCGAACCAACGCGGGTACGACGCAGCGCGTGCCGCCGGTGTGTCGAATGTTGCGGTGTTCGCGGCGGCGTCAGAGGCCTTCAGTCAGAAGAACATCAACTGCTCGATCGCCGAGAGCCTCGAGCGTTTCAAACCGATCATGGCGGCAGCTGAAACGGATGGCGTGCGTGTGCGCGGCTATGTGTCGGTCGTGACAGACTGCCCCTACAGCGGTGCCGTTTCGCCTGATGCGGTTGCCGACGTGGCGGAACGGCTGCACGTAATGGGTTGCGAGCAGATCAGCCTCGGCGAGACTCTGGGTCGCGCGCGGCCCGAGTCGGTCGATGCGATGTTGCAAGCGGTGCTCGAGCGGGTGCCGGCCGAGGTGCTGGCAGGTCACTTTCACGACACCGATGGCCACGCCATTGCCAACATCGAGGTCGCGCTGACGCACGGGTTGCGCACCTTCGACGCCGCCGTCGGCGGGCTGGGTGGTTGCCCCTACGCGCCGGGTGCCAGTGGCAACGTGGCGAGTGAGCGGGTGGTCGACCACCTGCACGGCCTTGGCTACCAGACCGGCATCGACCTCGCGGCATTGCAGGCCGTCGGAACGCAGGCAAAGGCGCTAAGATCAGGGGCCTGACCCTGCGCAGCCCGCCGGGATCGCCAGCCCCCTTGCCACACACACAGGCCCAACCCCGTGTCTGATCACTTCAATGCCCCGGTCTCAAGCAGTGATCCGCTGGTCGCCAATGCGCTTCAAGCCGAACGGCAGCGCCAGCAGAATCAAATTGAGCTGATAGCCTCCGAGAATATTGTCAGCCGGGCCGTGCTCGAGACACTTGGTCACGCCATGACCAACAAGACCCTCG
>CALDHJ010000209.1 GCA_937941555.1 uncultured Granulosicoccaceae bacterium
GGTAGCGAGGTGGATGGCATTGAGTGCATTGGGGGCGAGCGCGGAGTGCCCGGCCTGCCCGGTGCAGGTCGCACGCAGCGCGATCTTGCCCTTGTGGCCGGTCGCGATGTTCATTGACGTGGGCTCGCCGACAATGCACACCGCCGGTTGCTCGGGCGCACTTTTCATCACGTCGATCAGCCTCTGCACACCTATGCAGCCGATCTCTTCGTCGTAGGAGAGTGCCAGGTGCAAGGGTGTGTGCAGGTTGCGGTTGCTGGCGAGCTTGGCGGCCCGCAGGGCGCACGCGATGAAGCCTTTCATGTCGCATGTGCCGCGGCCGAACAATTTGCCTTCGTCCTCGGTGAGTTCGAATGCCGGGCGCGTCCAGTCCTGGCCGTCGATCGGTACGACATCCGTGTGCCCGGACAGCATCACGCCGCGGCCGGTGTCGGGGCCAAGGCTTGCATAAAGGTTGGCCTTGGTCTTGTCGGAGTTGTAGATGCGCTGTGTTCTTGCACCACAGGATTCGAGGTAGTTCTCGCACCATTCGATCAAGGCGAGATTGGAATCTCGGCTGACGGTCGGGAAGGCAATGAGGGTGTCGAGCAGGTCGCGCGAAGGAGTTGGCATGGGTCGGATCGGGCGGTGCGGGAACCTGAAGTGTGACGAACTTGGGCGGCCTTGGCCAGGCAGATGTAGGTGCGTGGTCGGAGAGTGGCGAAGGTAACCTGTCAGAAGCGGTATTTTGCCGCGGAAGTTTGTCTGGTGTACGGTCGGGAATTGCGACTGATCGGTGTTTGGGATGATGCGTACGGGCTGGCAATTTAACGAGATCTACCTCTGGCACGACACCCAGACCTTCAACCAGTTTTTTCGACCCGGGTTGCAGGTGCAGCCGGGGGAGCACGCCGAACACCCTGAAACCAAGCGGCGATTTCGCAACCTGCTCGATGTCAGCGGTGTGCTGGAGAAGCTGACACTGATCAAGGCCTCGGTCGCGTCCGATGGAGCGCTCCGACGGTTTCATACGCCACAGTACCTCGATCAGCTCCGGCAGCTCAGCGCTGGTGAGGGGGGCGAGATCAGCCCGAGCACACCGATGGGGCCCGGAAGCTTCGACATTGCCGCCCTTGCTGCGGGTGGCGCCATTGCCGCAGTTGACGCCGTACTCGACGGCGATGTGGACAACGCCTATGCCCTGTTGCGCCCGCCGGGCCACCACGCACTGGCGGATCAGGCTATGGGGTTTTGCCTGCTCGGAAATGGGGCAATCGCGGTGCACCATGCGAGGGCAGTCAGGGGGCTCGAACGTGTCGCGGTCATTGACTGGGACGTGCACCACGGCAACGGCACCCAGAGCGCGTTCTACGGCGACCCGAGCGTCTTGACCCTGTCGATCCACCAGGACAGCCTGTTTCCGGTCGGATCGGGCGCGTTGGACGAGGTCGGTGAGGGCGCTGGCCAGGGTTTCAATATCAATGTGCCGCTGCCGGCGGGATCAGGGGAAGGCGCTTATCTCGCGGTCATGGAGCGCGTGGTCCGTCCCGCCCTTGTACGCTTTGCACCAGAATTGATCGTTGTGAGTTGCGGATTTGATGCGTCTGCCATGGACCCGCTCGGACACATGATGTTGAGCTCCGAAAGCTACCGCCAGATGACGCGCTCGGTACTCGACACCGCGCAAGCCTGCGGGCATGGTCGGGTGGTGATGCTGCATGAGGGCGGGTACTCTGCGCCCTATGTTCCGTATTGCGGGCAGGCGGTGGTCGAAGCACTGTGCGGTCTGGAGACAGTGGTTGAAGATCCCTGGCTGGGTGATATCCCACACTACGGTGGGCAATCGCTCCAGCCTCATCAATCCAGTGTGATCGAGTCGGTCTGTCTGGCGCACCGTCTCGGATAGGCGTTGGAGAGCGCAACGAAAGGCGAATCCCTGCAGAGCTTTATTCAATTGGTCAAAGTGGTCCCGTTTCACGACACTGTCGAGTCTTCAAGGAGAGTTTCATGTCAGAGCCCCATGTCCCACAGAACGCCCCTTATCCCGTCGATGTCGAGTCAGGGAAGACCTACTTCTGGTGTTCTTGCGGCCAATCATGCAATCAACCCTTCTGCGATGGCAGCCACAAGGGGACAGCGTTCAGCCCGGTCAAATACAGCGCAGAGGTCTCCAAGACGGTGTATTTCTGCGGTTGCAAGGCCAGTGGCAACGCGCCGCTTTGCGACGGGTCACACAAGGCGTCATGAGTGCACGTTTCGTGAGGTATTGCTTTTTCACAACTGACACCGCGGCGCCATGAGTGATGTCGCCAAAGCCCTGAGCTTTGATCAGGTCGTCAAGGACTACGGGGCGACGCGGGCCCTGCACGGCTTGTCATTCGATATTGGTGAGCGCGAATTCTTCACTTTGCTCGGCCCGTCGGGCTGCGGCAAAACCACCTTGCTCAGGCTGATCGCCGGATTCGAATCCCTGACATCCGGGCGCATTGCGTTGCAAGGTGAGGATGTTTCGACGCTTGCACCCGCCGAGCGCCCCGTCAACACGGTGTTTCAGCACTACGCGCTTTTCCCGCATTTGAGTGTGCACGACAACGTCGGCTTCGGGCTGAAAATGCTCGGATGGGATGACGCCCGATCGAAACGACGTGTTGACGACATGCTCGCGATGGTGAAGTTGTCGGATTTTGCAGACAGGCGACCTGCGCAATTGTCGGGTGGTCAGCAACAGCGCGTCGCGCTTGCACGGGCTATGGCGCCCGAACCGCGTGTGCTTTTGCTCGACGAGCCGCTGTCGGCGCTCGATCTGAAATTGCGCCAAGCGATGCGCAGCGAGCTCAAACAACTCCAGCAGGCCTCGGGCATCACCTTTGTGTTTGTCACCCACGATCAGGAAGAGGCGCTCGCGATGTCAGACCGGATCGCGGTCATGGCCGAGGGGCGGGTGCAACAGATCGGTACCCCGCGTGAAATCTACGACGAACCGGTCAACGCTTTCGTCGCGGACTTCATCGGCCAGAGCAACGTGCTGGATGTCGTGCGGGCGGGTGATGGGTGGTCTCTGCTGACCTCGGACTATGTGTTGCAAGCGCAAGGCCGGCCCACAGGCGACGCGGTGCGGTTGTCGATCCGGCCGGAGCAGTTGTCGTTGACTGTTGGCCATCAGACATCCGACGGTTGGTGTGGTCAGGTCCGGCATGTGAGCTACCTCGGCAGCGGCAGTGACATCGCGGTCGACATCGAACACGGCCCCGTCTTGCAGGTTCGCCTGCCGGCGCAGGATGCCGTCGCGGTCACTGTGCAACCCGGTGACCCTGTGACGGTCAGTGCAAACCCCGGCGCAGCGAGGGTGCTCGGCTAGTGGCCGGTGGCGTCACATCCTCTGGTGTGGTCGGCGACAGTTTTGCCGCGGTGCGCACGCGCTTGCTCGCGCCGAGTTGGCTGGTGCTGCTCTTTTTCATGTTTGCGCCGATGGTGGTGATGCTGATCTATTCCTTCCTGACGAAGGAATTTCGCGGTGGCGTGATCTGGTCGTTTTCACTCGGCGCGTACGATCAGTTCTTTCTCGACCGTGGGCTGTTCGGCGACGAGCCGCCCAAGATCGAGTGGACCTATATCACTATATTCTTGCGGTCGATCTGGCAAGCGCTTGCAGCCACCGTGTTGTGCTTGCTGATCGGATTTCCGACGGCCTATTTCATCGCCACCCGGCCGGTGTCCCAGCGCACAGCCTGGTTGTTTCTGATTACCGTTCCCTATTGGGTCAATCTCCTGATCCGCACCGTGTCGATGAAATTTCTGATTCGAGACAACGGGCCGCTGAACGAGGCGCTGCTGGCGATCGGCTTGATCGACTCGCCACTCGCCCTGATCAATACCGATTTCGCCGTGCAGCTCGGGCTGTTCTACTCCTACCTGCCGTTCATGGTGCTGCCGTTGTACGCCTCGATCGAGCGTTACGATTTCACCCTTTCCGAGGCGGCTGCAGATCTCTATGCGAGTCGGCGTGCGGTGTTGTTTCGGGTGGTGGTGCCAAGCGTGAAGCCCGGTCTGGTTGCGGGTTGTATTCTGGTGTTTGTGCCGAGCCTGGGCGCGTTCCTCGCGCCAGACCTGCTCGGTGGCGCCAAGAATTTCATGATCGGCTCGCTGATCGAGGAACAGTTCAAGGGCAACGCTGGCAATTGGCCGTTTGGTGCGGCTGTTTCGATGATTCTGTTGACTATCGTGATGCTGGTGTTGTTGGTGATGGCGCGGAGCCGCACGCGCGACGTCGGGAGCGCGGCGTGAGTCGCGCGCATGATGTTCGCCATATGCCGGGATTCGGTTTCCTCGCCGTGGTGTGCTTGCTGGTGTTGTACCTGCCGTTGTTGGTGGTGATGGTGTATAGCTTCAACGAGTCGAGATCGATCACCCTCTGGGGTGGCTTCAGTCTGCGCTGGTATGCCGAGATCTTCTACGGACCTGAATCACCGAAGTTCAAGACGGCTGCGTGGAACTCGCTGACCATCGCCTTGATTGCGGCAACCTCCGCAACCCTCATCGCCACTTCCGCGGCGATCGCCATGGTCCGTGGCGGTTCCTTCAGGTTGCGCTCGGCGACCTTCGGTCTGATCACCATGCCGATCATGGTGCCGGAGATTGTCACTGCGGTTGCCACCCTGGTGTTCTTTTCGAGCATCGGCTTTGTGCTCGGCTACGCGTCCATTCTGGTCGCGCACATCGTCTTCTGCATCCCCTTCGCGTATCTGCCGATCAGCTCTCGCTTGCAGGGTATCGAGTCGCACTATGACGAAGCTGCGCAGGACCTCTATGCAAATCGGTGGCAGACCTTCAGGTATGTCTTGTTGCCGATGCTGCTGCCGGGTGTACTCTCGGGTTTCCTGTTGGCGTTCATCATTTCGCTGGACGATTTCATCATCACGAATTTCGTCAAGGGGGCGGGGGTGGAAACCCTGCCAACGGCCATTTTTGGCGCGGTGAAACAGGGCATCAAGCCCGACATCATGGCGCTTTCGACCTTGTTGTTGGGTGTGTCCGTGTTGCTTGTCACCGCATCGTGGTGGTTGGGCCGAAAAGACAGTGCGACACACGATCAACATTAGGAGGTGTACTCAGTGATCTCGAAACTGTCCCGGCCAGGTGGCCGCGGCTACCGGGTAAGGCCGCAAGCAAACAGAACGGCAGCCTGAACCGATTGATCGAGACCGACACCGCATGTGCTTACCACCCAAGAAAAGGAGTCAGTAGGATGAAGACGACATTGTTGAAAACCGGGTTGGCCCTCGGCCTGACCGCCGCGCTCGCGGCGACACCCGCTCAAGCGGCAGGTAGCCTGTCGATCTATCACTGGTTCGAGTACATCCCGCAGGAGTTGCTCGACAAATTCGCGGCGGAACATGGCGTCGAGGTGACAATGGACACCTACGATTCCAATGAATCGATGCTGGCTGCACTCAAGGCCGGCAAACTCGGCAGCTACGACGTCGCGGTGCCGGGTGACTACATGGTCAAGATCATGGCCGGCGAGGGCATGCTCGACACCATCGCCGACGGAGAACTTGCCAACAAGGGCAACATCGAAGAGCAGTGGTTGGATGTGCCATTCGACCCGATGCGGCAACACTCGATTCCCTACCAGTGGGGTTCAACGAGCTTTTCGGTCAACCGCGACCAATATGCGGGTGACATCAGCGACACCGCGATGCTGTTCGACCCGCCAGATGAAGTGAAGGGCAAAATCAACGTACTCGACAGTCAGGGTGAAGTTATGGCCATGGCCTCGATGCACCTCGGAATGCCGCAGTGCTCCACCGATCGCACGCAGTTGAAAGAGCTTGACGCGTTGCTGCAAAGCGCCAAGGTCCACTGGGCGTCATTCGGTTCCGATGTGGCCAAGGATGTCCTGGTCTCCGGTGACGCCGCGGTCGGCATGATCTGGAACGGCTTCTCAGCCAAGGGCCGGGCTGAAGGCGCCAACATCGAGTACGCCTACCCGAAGCAGGGCCATGTCGTCTGGATGGACAATGTCGTGTTGCTCAAGGACGCACCCAACCGCGATAACGCGCTGAAGTTCATGGACTTCCTGCTCGAGCCCGAGAACATCGCTGCGGTGAGCAATTTCGCTCAATACATGGCCGGTGTGAACGGTGCCCTGGAGCTTCTGGATGAGTCGTTGCGCACCTCGCCTGAATCCGTTCCCCCGGCGGGATCGGCACCCGGCGTGTTCGTCGAAGTGTGCGATCAGGCGACACAGGAAGTCTACGACGCGATCTGGACTCGACTGAAGAAGTAAGTGTGACCCGGTGCGGGGCGGGCAGTCAGCCCGCTCCGCTCAACCGGACTCTGCGGCTGCGCAGCGGTCGGCAACACGATGGGAGAACACGTGTCTCGACAACTCACCCTGGCGGCGACGCAGTTTGCGTGCGCACCCGATCATGCAAGTAACCTCGATACAGCAGAGCACACGGTGCGGGAGGCCGCGTCGCGCGGCGCCGGGCTGGTGTTGTTGCAGGAATTGTTTGCCGACCAGTACTTCTGCAAACGCCAGGAGACCAGCCACTTCGAGTTGGCAAAGCCGTTGGACAATCACCCTGACATTGCCCGATTTGCAGCCCTGGCAAAAGAACTCGGGGTGGTTTTACCCATCAGTTTTTTTGAGAAAGCCGGGCAGTCCCATTTCAACAGCATCGCGATCATCGACGCCGACGGGTCGATTCTCGGCGTGTACCGCAAGTCCCACATACCCGACGGTCCGGGCTACCAGGAAAAGTACTATTTCTCACCGGGTGATACGGGATTCAAGGTCTGGCACACAGCGGTCGGTTGCATTGGTGTCGGCATCTGCTGGGACCAGTGGTTCCCCGAATGCGCGCGGTCCATGGCGCTGCAGGGGGCTGAAGTGCTGTTGTACCCAACCGCGATCGGCAGCGAGCCACCGGACCCGGACTACGACAGCCAGCCGCATTGGGAGACCGCGATGCGCGGACACGCGGCGGCGAATATCATGCCGTTGCTTGCGAGCAACCGCGTCGGGGTCGAGTCGCAATCGGGGCGTGATGTCACGTTCTACGGCAGCTCGTTCATCTCGGGTTGGGATGGCCAGCTGCTCGCGCGCGCCGGGCGCGACAACAACGAGATCGTCACCGCGACCGTGGATCTCGACGCCACAGCCGCCATACGTGGAAGCTGGGGTGTTTTCCGCGACCGCCGGCCCGAGCTGTATGGCGTGTTGAGTACGCTGGACGGGCAACGTGCGCGGTGAATCTGCCGACTTCGGGTTGTGCGGTGCCGCTTGAGCCTCGAGTCGATCTGCGTCTGCGCGTGCGAGTCCGGCAATGTCAAACCGTGGCGTGCGGCTGCAGGACGCAACGCGGGTGAAGCCGCGCCGGCCCGGTGAAGGCCGTCGGTCTTTGCGTGCCGAAGCTGTATTATAACAGGACTGACCGATGAGAGATCCCCGCTACGACATTTTGTTCGCGCCCCTGGCCATAGGCCCGGTCACGTCGAAAAACCGGTTCTATCAAGTGCCGCACTGCAACGGCGGTGGCTACCGCGACCCGTCAGCCGCTGCTGCCATGCGGGAAGTGAAGTCGGAAGGCGGTTGGGGTGTGGTATTCACCGAACAGTGCGAAATGCACCAGAGCTCCGAGATCACGCCCTTCATCGAGTTG
>CALDHJ010000210.1 GCA_937941555.1 uncultured Granulosicoccaceae bacterium
ACCCAGAAAGTCGTCGATGTCCGGGTTGTCGTCGCCGAGTGCGCTGTCGGGGCTGGGCTTCGGGTCCTCCGGCAGGCGATACCAGGGACGAAAAGCCGTGAACAACCGACCCCGCTGCAGCGCGAGTTCGGCGTAGAGGCGGTTCCAACTGCGCGAGAAGGCCTGCGCCTGGCCGTTGGATTGGTGTTCGAGTCCGAGGGTTAACGAGAGCGACGCGTCAAAGGGTCGCCAGCGGAGCGGGGTGATGTAGAACAGCTCCGGCTGATAGTTGGTTTCGCGAAAGGGGCTGGAGATGTCAGGTGAGTAGAGTTGCCACCAGGATCTCAGGGTGAAACCGAAGAAGAGTGCGTCGTCCTCGCGCACGAGGTTCTGCTCGTTGAAGCGCACTTTCAGGCTCATCTGGAACGCCACTTCCTCGTCCTTGAGCAACTCCTGCAAGTCGGAGTCTGCGGCGCGGAAAACGTCTCGGTTGACAGCGCTGGTGACACTCAGGGGCAGGATGTAGCTCGGCTTGTGGGCGGAGAAGGCGGTGGCGTTGCGCGTCGGTGCCGGCACAGTTGACTCAGCCTCGACGGATTCGGCATACGCAGTGTCAACCCACATCACGCAGGCCATCAGGAGTGGGAGCCAGAGTGCGCGTGAGACTGCGCGAGTGGAAATCGGCGTTGCCATGGTGTGGGAATGATGCGCTGATCGTAGCGTGTCGAAGGGGCGCAATTGTATCTGAAGCCACCCGCACCGAGGGTGTATTCGCCCATGCCGGCTCTGGGGTATTCTAAACGGCTTCCAAATCCGTTGGAGACTGCAGTGGCAGCCTACGTTATCGTCGATACCCAATTGCTCAATGCCGAGGCCTACGAGGAATACAAGGCACTCGCGAAACCGATCGTCGAGAGTTATGGCGGGGTCTACCGCGTTCGCGGGGGTGAGATGCAGGTGCGCGAAAGCGATCTCTGGACACCGTCGCGTCTGGTGGTGGTGGAATTTCCATCACGCGAGCAGGCCGTGGCCTTCGCCGAGTCACCGGAATACGCCCCGGTTGCCAAGATCCGTCACGCCAACGCCAAGTGCACCCTGGTGATCGTCGACGGCTGCGAGTGAGTGATTCGATCGGTGTCTGATCACCCGGAACACGTGCCGCTCGTGTTCGAGCGCCTCGACGCGCAGGAGATGCAGCGTGTCGCGCAAGCGGTGTACACGCGCATGGATCAGCGCCGCACCGTGCGAGACTTTTCATCCGACCCGATTCCGGATGGCGTCATCGAACACGCCATTCGCACAGCGGGCTCTGCGCCAAGCGGCGCCCATATGCAGCCATGGCACTTTGTCGTGGTGCAGGACAGCGACGTTAAACGGCGCATACGCGAGGCCGCTGAAGCGGAAGAGCGTGAGCTCTACGCCCACCGGGCGTCCGACGAGTGGCTTGACGCGCTCGCGCCGTTGGGAACCGATGCGAACAAACCGTTTCTGGAAACGGCCCCGGCGTTGATCGCCGTTTTTCTGAAGAAATTCAGCGTCGATGCCGACGGTACCAAGCGCAAGAACTACTACACCGCCGAATCAGTTGGCATCGCAACCGGCTTTCTGATCGCCGCGTTGCATCAGAGTGGCCTCGCAGCGCTCACGCACACGCCGAGCCCGATGAAGTTTCTCACCGATATCCTAGGCCGTCCCGCGCACGAGAGGCCGTTTCTGCTGCTGGTGTGTGGGTACCCGGCAGACAGTGCGACCGTGCCACCGCTCACGCGATTGCCGCTCGACGACATCATGACGCGTGTCTAGCGGCGCGGCCACCGCCTCAGCGGAAGAGGTCATCGAAGCGGATATCGTGATCGTCGGGGCAGGCTCGGCCGGTTGCGTGCTGGCGAACCGACTCGGCGAAGACATGGCCTTGCGTATTGTCGTACTCGAAGCCGGTCCACCTGACCGCGATCTGATGATTCATGTGCCAGCCGGGGTGCACAAAGTCTGGCGGGACCCGTCGCTCAACTGGAACTACCTCACCGACTCCGAACCCCACCTCGCCCAACGGCAGGTCGAGATGCCGCGTGGACGAGTTGTCGGTGGGTCTTCCTCGATCAACAGCATGGTGTACATGCGCGGCCACCCACTCGACTACGACGCATGGGCCGAGCTGCCGGGGCTCGGCCATTGGCGATACGCCGACTGCCTGCCGTATTTCAAAGCGGGCGAGACCTCGGACCGCGGCGGCGATACCTGGCGTGGTGAGTCGGGGCCTTTGGGAGTCAGCGTCGGGCGCTTCGACAACCCGCTGTACGACGCCTTTCTCGCCTCCGGTGAACAGGCCGGACAGGGCGTGACAAGCGACCCCAATGGCTTCAACCCCGAGGGAGTTGCGCGCCTCGATGCGACGCGCTGGCGGGGGCGGCGCTGCAGCGCGGCGGTGGCCCATCTGCGCCCCGCGCTTGCGCGCGGCAACGTGCGCCTCAAGACCGGTGTGCAGGTTGAGCGTGTGTTGTTCGACGGGCGTCGCGCCAGCGGAGTAGTCGGTGTTGCGGGAGACCGCACGCTTGAAGTGCGCGCCGGGCGCGAGGTGATCCTGTGCGGTGGCGCCATCAATTCGCCGCAGTTGTTGATGCTCTCCGGAATCGGGCCGAGCGCTGAGATCGCACGGCACGGCATCGCATTGCGCGCTGAGATACCCGGTGTCGGTTGCCACCTGCAAGACCACGCGAGCGTCATCCTGCAGACCGCGTGCACGCGCGCGTTTCCGATTCACAAAGTCGATCAACCGCTGCGCAAGGCGGCCGCCGGGTTGCAATGGGTCTTCACGCGCCAGGGCATTGCGGCGAGCAACATCTGGGAAGCTGGCGGCTTGATCCGAAGCAGAGATACAGCCGAATACCCGGACCTGCAATACCACTTCGGGCCAGTTGGCTTCGAGTACGAGAACGATCGCATCCGCCTTCGACAGGCGTTTGCGCTGCACGTGGATCAACTGCGCCCGCGCAGCCGCGGCAGCGTGACACTCGCGAGCGCGAACCCGCTCGAGCGCGCCCGAATGCAGTTCAACTACCTTGAACACCCGCTCGACATGGCCGAGATGGTCGCCGGCGTTCGCCGCGCGCAGGAACTGGTCGCACAGCCGGCATTTGACGCCTTACGCGGCGAGTCGCTCGACCCGATTTCGTGTGCGTCGAGCGACACCGACATCGAGCGCTGGGTGCGGGCCAACACAAGCACCGATTTCCACCCCTGTGGCACCTGTCGCATGGGTGTAGGCGACGATTCGGTGGTCGACCCCGAATTCCGCGTGCACGGTTTTGAGCAGCTGCGCGTAGTGGACGCGTCGGTCATGCCACGGATCGTCAGCGGCAATCTCAACGCCCCGACTCAAATGATCGCGGCGCGCGCCGCCGACGCGATCGCGGGCAAACCGGCGCTCGCACCCCGGCACGCCGACTTTGCGTTTCGTGCTCACTGAGCCCTTGACGTTTGCGCGCGCGCGAGGCTGATGCCTCACTTTTTTTTTGGGCGCGTCTCGGTTCTTCAGTTCACCCACATCGTGTCGGTACAGCTCGAGTGTGGGAGACTCTCGGACGCTGACATTCACGAAACACTCCATGCCTGATCTCATTCTTGTTCTCGGCGATCAACTGTCGTTGTCACTGTCGTCCCTGCAGCACGCCAGGCGCGACGCTGATGTGGTGTTGATGGCCGAGGTGGCTGACGAGACGACCTACGTCAAACACCATAAAAAGAAAATCGCTTTTGTCTTGTCTGCCATGCGGCACTTCGCCCAGTTGCTGCGCGAGGCGGGGTGGCAAGTCGACTACGTGACCCTTGATGACCCGGATAACGGGGGCAGCCTTGCGGTCGAAGTCGAGCGCGCTTGGGCGCGTCACGGCTGTGACGCGGTGTCGATGACGCAGGCGGGGGAGTGGCGCGTGCACACCGCGCTGACCGAGTGGGCCGCGCAGACCGGCGTGTTGTTGAATGTACTCGATGACGACCGTTTCGTCTCGAGTGCCGCGCAGTTTGCGGACTGGGCGGACGGCCGAAAGCAATTGCGCATGGAGTATTTCTACCGCGACCGCCGCAGGCAGACGGGCCTGCTCATGGACGGTGGCAAGCCCGTTGGTGGCGCGTGGAACTTCGATGCCGATAACCGCAAACGCGCGCCATCGGATCTCGACCCGCCACCGCCACCGCACTTCGAACCCGATTCCATCACGCGGGATGTGTTGGATCTGGTCGCCGCGCGCTTTGGGGAGCACGTCGGCACGCTCGAACCTTTCTGGTTCGGTGTGACAGCGGAGCAGGCTGAATCGGCTTTTGCGCGGTTCGTCGAGCAGGCACTGCCACACTTCGGTGACTATCAGGACGCCATGCTGCAACACCAGCGTTTCCTCTACCACTCAGTGATCGCGCTCTATCTCAATGCCGGTTTGCTGGACCCGCTCGCCGTGTGCCGGGAGGTCGAGGCTGCGTATCACCGCGGTCACACACCGATCAATGCGGCCGAAGGGTTCATTCGCCAGGTGATCGGTTGGCGCGAATACGTGCGTGGCATCTACTGGCATTTCATGCCGGAGTACGTAACGCGCAATGCACTCGGGGCCACGCGGCCACTGCCAGATTTCTACTGGACCGGTGACACCGACATGGCGTGCCTTGAATCGGCCATCACCCAAACCCTGGAGGAGGGCTACGCGCACCACATTCAGCGCCTGATGCTCACGGGCAACTTCGCTTTGCTCGCCGGCGTCGACCCGCATGCCGTGCACGAGTGGTACCTCGCAGTGTACGTCGACGCCTACGAGTGGGTGGAGTTGCCCAACACCCTCGGCATGAGCCAGTTCGGCGACGGCGGCCTGCTCGGCTCCAAGCCCTACGCTGCAAGCGGCAACTACATCAACAAGATGTCCGACCACTGCAAACACTGTCGCTTTGACGTGAAGAAAAAAACCGGCGACGGCGCCTGCCCGTTCAACGCCCTCTATTGGGATTTCCTCGCCCGCAACGAAGCGACTCTGGCCGGTAACCCGCGCATGGCGCAGATGTACCGGACGTGGCAGAAATTCACGCCGGACACCCAGTCCGCCTACCGCCAAAGCGCAGCCGCGTTCCTCGCCAAGCTGGACTGACAGTTCTGGCAAGCGGCTCTCGCAGCCAATGCACTGCAATGGCGCTGTGTGAGCACCCTTGTAGGGCGCGATGCGATGTGCCGTTCGACCCTCTGTGGCATCGACCATCGCCGCTCCGTGTGACGGACCACGTGTGACGGACCATCGGAGCAGCTCTCACAGTCAAAGCATTGCGCAGCGCCTGTGGGAGCGCGTCCGCGACGCGCGATGCGATGTGTCGTTCGACGCCAGTGGCATCGACTATCGCCGCTCGCGGAGCGACTCCCACAGTGGAGTACGGCGATGTACTTGTTGGAGCGTCTCCATGAGACGCGATGCGATGTGTCATTCGACACCTGTTGCATCAACTTCCACCAACCTGAAAAAGCCCGGCTATCAGGGGGATGTGTCAGCAAAAAGACACATCAATACTGAAGTGAACCTGAATTTGGATATGGGTTGGCAACCTTCGATTGCCGACTGAGCGTGTGCAAGAGAAGGTGATCGCTTTGAGGTGCAGCCATGCAGCCGGCATCGCATCGACTACGCCGTGGCAGACGCTCCATTGTTGGAACGACTTACCACCTCCGATTCAGCACCCTCGACAGAGAGCCGTATTTTCGCGACGTGTTTACCGCCCGCGCGGTGATGCAAACACTGGAGCAAGAGGACGTGTCAGCTCGCACCACCACGCACTGCGTCGTGTTGATGCCGGATCATCTCCATTGGCTTGTCTGCCTGAACGTTGAATCTCTTGGCCAGGTGGTCAGCACAGTCAAGCGATTCAGTTGTCGTCGGGCTGGTGGTCAGATTGCGTGGCAGCGCGGATTCTTTGACCGAGCGATGCGATCATCACCGGATATCCACGCGACAGCTCGGTACATCCTGAACAATCCGATCCGAGCCGGGCTTGTTCAAACGCTCGGCGACTACCCGCATTGGCATGTGGCCTGGTCGGTGGAAGAGGCGGCGCTTTGAATTTTTTGAGTTGACGCGACAGTTGAGCACAGCGACGTACTTGTGGGAGCGTGTCCGTGACGCGCGAAGCGTTGTGTCGTTCGACGCCTGTGGCATCAACCATCGCCGCTCGTGGACACGCTCCCACAGTTAGAGTATCGCGCAGCGCCTGTGGTATCGCGTCCGCGACGCGCGATGCGATGTGTTGTTCGACGCCTGTGGCATCGACCATCGCCGCTCCGTGTGACGCACCACGTGTGACGCACCACGTGTGACGGACCACGTGTGACGGACCATCGGAGCAGCTCTCACAGTCAAAGCATTGCG
>CALDHJ010000211.1 GCA_937941555.1 uncultured Granulosicoccaceae bacterium
ACGGTCAATGGTAGGTACCAGCTGAGAAACAGAGACTGCACATTGGACATCAAGCGCGTCTTCAGCGTGGCGACCGGACCGAGCACGGCGTCCGAATCGACAACCGTGCCGAGACTCCAATCGGTGCCCGGGATTGCGGCAAAGGCCAGAAATTTCTCCATGCCCCCATCGACCACACGCACCATGCCCGTCTCGCCGTCGCGCATCGCGCTCACGGCCGCACTGAAGGCGCCGGTCACACCCGATAGCTCAACGCCGAACTCACCGGCCGCCTGGTCACGCCCTAACAGATCGCGGTAGGCCTGTGGCGGAAAGGCAATGGCGCGGCCACTGCTGTTGACCATGAAGGCGTAACTCGCCTCGCCGATCTCCATGTTCTCGATCTGCTGGGCCAGATCGGCAAGCCGGAAGTCGATGCCGAATATGCCGACAAAGCGATCGTCCGGCGTGTAGATCGGCGCGATGGCAGACACCATCAGCCCCTGCCCGGCCGGATCGTCGTAGACCTCGGTCCAGCGTGTCTTGCGTTCGGGATTGATGTTCGGCACCGCGTCCGCAAACAAAAAATACTCGGTCACCTTGAAATCGGCCGGCAATCCCTCCAAACGAATGTCAGAGAAATAGCGTGTGACATCGTTTGCTGTTACGAGATACGCGGCGGCGGCGCTGCTGTTTCGCGCGAGCACACTGGCGGCCAGCTGATCCATCACGGACGCAAGCTTCCAGTCTTGCAAAATACGTTCGGCCGGCACGTCGGACCGCGGCGCAAAACCGCTGGCGTAGCCACTGCCATCGTCGACGTACTGTCCCTCGGGCTGCTTCACCAGGGTTTGCGATTCGCTTGGATCTGCCAGGGCGAGGAATTGCTCAGGCCTGCTGAACACCCCACCGGCGATCTCGGCCAGAAGCGACGCTTCGTCGAGGGTTCGATCGAGGGTGACGGCACTGTGGGATGCGTTCTCAGCGGTCAGGCGCAGCAGATACTGCTCGGCCTGCGCTTCGAGTGCCCCGCCGCTGACGGCGCGAGCAGTATCGCTGGTGCGTTGAATCGCGTTGAAACTCAAATAGCTCAACACCGCGACCAACGAGCATGTCACACACGCAATGAGCAGGAGCAGTTTTTTTTGCAAGCTGTTTTTCATGTCACCCACATTGACTGAAACGGTTCGGCGTGACCGACCAGTGTCGGTGCGTCAACAGCCTGTGAGCGGCGAACAGGGAGAGGAAGCAAGCAAGAAGCAGGGACAACCGGGCGGCCAGGGTGACGCGCGAGCAGCGATTAGCAACCCCGGAGCGGTGCAGGATCGCCCGATCACCCCGACATCACAAGACCTACATAATGACCGGCACGCTGTAGGTGTTCTCCCGTGTAATCACCTCAACGCGCAAGGGTGCGATGCGGTGATCTTGCGATTGCAAATGCGCGACCAGAGCCGCCACGGTCTCTACGGCTGCGCGCTGCATGTCCTGATGAATCACGATATCCACGGCACCATCGAGCAGGTAGTCACGGGTTTCAGGCGTGAGGTTGTGGCAAATCACCGTCAGCTCATCGTCGACGCCGCGATTGCGCAAGGCCTGCACCAAGCCGTCATTGCCACCGCCGACGTTGTACACCCCGAGCAGATCAGGGTGTGCCTCGAGCAACGCCGTCACCACCTCAACGCAGCCGGCGGCGTCGTCGGTGGCATTGAAGGCGTTGACCACAGCAAGGCGTCCAGCTGCTGATCGAAGCGCCGAACGGTATCCCATCTCGCGTTCGTTGTGACTGCGGTAGAGCGTGCCGCTGGAGATCACCGCCACCGCGCCAGCACCCGGTGTCAGGCGACCCATGAGGTAGCCGGCGGTGCGCCCGGCGGCGGCGTTATCCACTCCGACGTAGCCAGCGACGCCCGGGTGTTCAAGACCGGAGGCCACACTCAAGCACGGCAAGCCCGCCGCGCTGAGGTCATCGACCGCGTGGTGAACCCGTGGGTCGTCAAGTGCCTGGAATGCCACCGCGTCGACGCGCTGCCCGCTGCACGCGCGAAGTTTGCGCGCGAGCTGCGCGGGTTCGAGCTTGCGCATGAATTCACATTCCACCGTCACATCGCCGCGCTCGCCCATCGCCTGAAACGCAGTCGCCAGCCGTTCTGTCGAGGGACCAGCGTCTGCCGGCAACAACACCTTCAACCGCCAGGGCACGGCTCGCCCGGCTGCCGTCGCAGGCTGACGGGAAGCGGTAACCGGCCGTGCAACCCCGGCTTCAATGGCAGCCCTGGCTTGCAACACGCGTTGCCGGGTGGTCTCGCGCACGCCAACACGTTGATTGAGGACGCGATCGACCGTGGCCGTGCTGACACCGGCATGGTGTGCGATGTCCGACACGCGGGCATGGCGCAAGGGCAGCGCCGGACGTGGATCGGGCTCGTCCGGCAGCACAATCTGCGGATTGCGCCAATCTTTCCACTCAAAAGACATCATTCAGATCATTAATCGAGCGTATTTACATCATAGAACATCATTTTCAATCATTTTGGTTTGAAGGCCTTGCTGGTTCCGAGACCAACTTCGATACTCGACACCGCGGCTCCGAGCTTCTTTTCATCACACAACAGGACAGTGCCCATGCAACGCACAGGTGTCATCGGTCTTGGCGACATGGGCTCCGGCCTCGCCAAAAACCTCATCAAGAACGGCTTTCAGACCACCGGTCTCGATCTCGATCCAGCCCGGCAGGCGGCCTTCGAGGCCATGGGTGGCACTCCGGCCTCGTCCGCGGCCGAAGTCGGCCAGAACAGCGACGCCGTGTTCGTCATGGTGATGCACGGCGACCAGGCCAAATCCGTGATCCTCGGCGACGACGGCCTGGTGGCCAACATGGCGCCTGGCGGCGCCATCCTCCTCACCGCCACGATCAAACCCCACGAGGCCGAGGAGATTGGCAACGCCATGGCGGAATCCGGCATCCACCTCATCGACAGCCCGGTATCTGGTGGCTTTCCCGGCGCACAAAACGGCACCCTGACGATGATGGCGTCCGCGCCGGACGCGGTGCTCGACGCCTTTGCACCCGTGATGCAGGCGGTGTCGGCCAACATCCACCGGGTGGATACGCGAGCGGGCATGGGGCAAACCGTCAAAGCCTGTTTGCAAAGCCTGATCGGCTCTATCTTCAGTGCCACTTTCGAGGCCTCGGTGCTCGCGGCCAAGGCCGGTGTGTCGGGTGAGGCCTTTTTGAAGGTGGTGTCAACCTCGAGCGCCGGCTGCGGCTGTGGCAACACCGCGCTTGAGAACATCATCGACCG
>CALDHJ010000212.1 GCA_937941555.1 uncultured Granulosicoccaceae bacterium
CGCATGATTTCCATGCGAGCTTGCGCCGCTTTCTGGGCGGCGTCAGCGGCCACGCGCATGTCTTGCGCTGACGGCTCGGCCGGCGCGAGCGCGGCGCGTTGCACCGTCTGCATCTTCGACAGGGTTGCCTCGGGGTCGTCCGCGACCACCGACGTGTCGATGCCCACTTCGCCTCCTATGGCATAGCGCCGCCCGTCCGGCCCGGTCTGGAAGTTGTAGTTCGGGCCGTAGGTCGAGTAGGGGCCAGCCGCGGCCAGGTGCGCCTGCTCGTGGGCCCTCACTTCACGGTCGCGCGCGCTGAGCTCGCGCACCTGTTTCGAGACGTCGCTGTTCGGATCCTTCAGGGCTTCCTGTGTGGTCTGCTGGGCGTCGGACTCTGTCGACTCGTCGTCGGCTGATGCGGTGTCGTCGGTCTGCTCGCCTGCACGGAGGTCGCGCCCGGTCGGGGGCGGCCTGCGGTGTTCACCGTGCTCGGCTTCAGGTGGCGATGCGTCGCTTTTCCCAAGCGATTGCACAGCCTGCTCCGGCGCTTTCGCGTCGGGTCGTTGGGTGCCAGCGGCGACGGCGATTTCGGCGACGCGCGCGCTGGTCAGTTCCGGGTGCCGCACGGGGGCGGTGGATGCGCTACGGATGCTTTCCAACATGTCCGCAACTCCTCTTCGCGGATTCAGGCAGATCAGCGGCAGCTTCTGCCGGCACTTGAGGAAAAATCCGGCAAGGCCGTGCCGCTTGCGTCAAATACCTATTGCAGGAACGTCTGATCTGAACGATTGTCTATGGGATACGCAATAACCGAGATGAGCAGATGGCCCGTTTCAACGTTCCCGCGATTGGCGCGACCGAGATCACGCCCGAGACCGTTTTTCTGCAGCGCCGACGCCTGTTGCAAGCCGCCGTCGCGCTCGGTGCGGCCGGCATGGCCGGTTGCAGTGTCGACAACGCCGAGGCCGAGACGCCTGCTGCCGCGCCACCCGCGAGCGCGCTGAAGGTCAACGGCTCGACCGATATGGCGGGCGGGGAGAACCTGACGCCTGAAGAGGTCATCACGACCTACAACAACTTCTACGAGCTCGGTCTCGACAAAGGCGACCCCGCGCGCAACGCGAGCTGGCTCAAGACCGACAACTGGCAGGTGGAAGTGGGTGGTGCGTGCGCCAAGCCCGGCACCGTCGGCATCGAGGACCTGATCGACTACAACGCCCTCGAAGAGCGGGTGTACCGCCTGCGCTGCGTCGAGGCCTGGTCAATGGTCGTGCCCTGGCTTGGGGTGCCGCTGGGAGATATCCTCAAGCGCTTTGAGCCGACCTCTAACGCGAAGTACGTGCGCTTCGACACCATCCTCGATCCGGACAATCTCAAGGGTCAGCGCTCGAGCATTCTGCAGTGGCCCTACACCGAGGGGCTGCGCATGGACGAAGCGATGCACCCGCTGAGCTTCATGGCGGTCGGGCTCTATGGCAAGACGCTGCCGGCCCAAAACGGCGCACCGTTGCGCCTCGTTGTGCCCTGGAAGTACGGCTACAAAAGCATCAAATCGATCGTGCGCATCGAGTTTGTCGAGGAGCAGCCTGACACCAGTTGGAATCTCTCTGCACCGCATGAATACGGGTTCTATTCGAACGTCAACCCGACCGTCTCGCACCCGCGCTGGAGTCAGGCGCGTGAGCGGCGGCTCGATGGCAGCGTGATCACGCCGAAGATCAACACCCTGATGTTCAACGGCTACGCCGATCAGGTGGCGAGTCTCTACGACGGCATGGACCTCACGAAATACACCTGAGGCCAAGTCGCCTGCCGCGTGTCAGGCGCCGAGCCAGAAGCGCTCGACCCGCGCGAGGTCCTCGGGGGTGCCGAGGTCCAGCAGGGGACTGTCGAAGTGCACTGCGGTGACGTGCAAACCTGCGTCGATGGCGGCTTGAATTTCGTGGCCAATGTAACGCTCAGTGGTGCGATCAACGGCGACCTCGGGTTCCGGTTGCGCACACAGAAAATGCGTGAAGGGCGGGCGCCACAGCGCCAGTATCCAGGCTTGCGATCCGGGTGCATCGGCTGACTTGATGTGCACGCGTGTCACCCGACCCGCGCTGTCCTGCTCGACCACGTCGACCTTGTCGGGTCGGTCGGTGTGAAAACACCCGAGAGCCAAGTCGGCATCGCGTTGCTTGAGTGCGTGCTCGAGGCGTGAAAATGCATTGGCATCTCGAAACTGGATGTCTGGAAAGCCGAGGCCGATTCGCGGCGTGTCGAGCGCCAGTGTCGCGGAGGTGAACGCGGCCCGCAGGGTGTGCAGGGTGCTGGGTGTCGCGGGCAGGGTGTGGTAGTCGAGCGGCAGGCCGGCGTGCTGATCGCCGTAGGCCCTGCGAATATCGGCTTTTCCCGAGCGCAGCAACCACACGGCACGCTCGGCGCCCGCGTGCGCAGCCGCGTCCAGCAGCGCGTCGGCAGCCCGCCGTCCCGGTGCGATCGTCAGCGCCTCTTTGCTCCGGCCTTGCAGAGTGGGCAGGCGGGTGGCGCGTCCAGCTGCAGGCAGGAGCAGAATCATGGCTGTCGGCTTCAACACGAAAGCAACAGTCTGGCACGGTGGCGCTGCCAATCACAATCCACGGCTGCGGTGTGTGGGAGAACACGAGGCTGCTGCGGAACCGGAGCCGGGCTGCCATGCTCCATAGGGGTGTGGGTTGGGTGCCAGTCAGAAACATCGAGCCTGGTGGGTAGGCCCCGCGCTGAATCGAACGGAGAGACCGTGTGAAAACAATGCGTGACAGACTTGGCAAACCGTCGGTGTTTCTGCTCGCCGCGCTGCCGCTTGCTGACGGCATCTGGCGGGTTATGAGCGGGACGCGACTCGGCGGCAATCCGGTTGAAACACTCGAACACTTGAGTGGCCAGTGGGCGCTCTACCTGCTGGCGATCACCTTGTCGCTGACCCCGATGCGGGTGTTGCTCGGTTGGCGTTGGCAGCTCAGGCTGCGCCGCATGCTCGGTTTGTACGCGGCCTTCTACGCGCTGATCCACGTGGTGTGTTATCTCTGGCTCGACCTCGGTTTTGCCTGGGACGAGGTCTGGACCGAGCTGATCGGGCGACCGACGATCACGGTTGGTGCCCTCGCTGCACTGGGTTTGCTGGTGTTGTCGCTGACCTCACCTAAAGCGGCCGTCAGGCGATTGGGCAAGCGCTGGGCGCCGCTTCACCGCGTGGTGTATCTGGTCGCCGTGCTCGCGGTGGTTCACGTTGCCTGGAAAGGCAAGGATGGCGCTGAGGACGCGTTGTTGTACGGGGTGATTCTGATCGCGCTGCTGGTGCCGCGCTTTGCGCAGATCCTGAAGGCACGGTAGGGCGCGGTGTCGGGAAAGCGGCGGAGCGCCCGCCTGTCGCGCTTGGGCGGGTTCAGCCGAACGATGTGTTCGGCTGAACCATGAGACTCAGGAGAGCAGTTCCTTGACGGTGTCGCGCTCTTCGATGAGTTCCTGTTGTGACGCGAGCATCTTCTCACGAATAGCATCGGACACAGCGAGCCCCTGCACGATCTCGTACTCGCCGTTGCTGATGGTCACGGGGTAGGAGTAGATCAACCCCTCTTCGATGCCGTAGCTGCCATCGGAGGTCACGGACATGCTGACCCAGTCGCCGGGGGCTGTACCGAGCACCCAGCTGCGCATGTGGTCGACCACGGCGCTACCAGCGGACGCGGCCGATGAGCTGCCACGCGCTGCGATCACGGCGGCGCCACGCTTGGCAACTGTCGGAATGAAATCGTCCATGGCCCAGGCGGCGTCGACCAGGCCGGGTGCGGCGGAGCCTGCGACGGTGCAGTGGCTGATGTCGGGTACCTGGGTCGTCGAGTGGTTACCCCAGATGATCATGCGCTGGATATCGCTGACGGCCTTACCGGTTTTCGCGGCGAGCTGGCTCAGGGCGCGGTTGTGGTCGAGGCGGGTGAGCGCGGTGATGTTGCGCGGGTTGAGGTCCGGGCAGTTGGCCTTGAGGATGTAGGCGTTGGTGTTGGCCGGGTTGCCGACCACACAGACCTTGACGTCTTTCTTGGCATTCGCGTTCAGCGCAGCGCCGAGGCCCGAGAAAATCTTGCCGTTGTCGGTCAGGAGATCCTTGCGCTCCATACCCGGTCCGCGCGGCTTCGCGCCGACGAAGAGCGCCGCGTCTGCGTCCTTGAACGCGGTCGCTGGGTCGTCGGTGCAGACCACGCCCGCGAGCAGCGGGAAGGCGCAGTCGTCGAGCTCCATCTTGACTGCTTCAAGCACGCCCAGCGCGGGGGTGATTTCCAGCAGTTGCAG
>CALDHJ010000213.1 GCA_937941555.1 uncultured Granulosicoccaceae bacterium
CCAGTTACGAAGACCTCGGTGTCGAAGACCTCATCGATGAAGAAGACCTGGTCGTTACCCTGTCTCATGCGGGCTACGCCAAGTCGCAGCCGCTGTCGGACTACGCGACCCAGCGCCGCGGTGGCCGTGGCAAGTCCGCAACCCAGATGAAAGAAGAGGATTTCGTCGACAAGCTCTTCGTCGCGAGCACCCACGACACGCTGTTGTGTTTCACCAGCCGCGGCAAGGTCTACTGGAAGAAAGTCTACGAATTGCCGATGGCGAGCCGCGGTTCGCGCGGCCGACCGATCGTCAACCTGTTGCCGCTTGAAGAGGGCGAGCGCATCAATGCCGTGTTGCCGGTGCGCGAGTACGGCGAAGATCAGTACGTCTTCTTCTGCACGCGCAACGGCGTGGTCAAGAAAACCCGATTGGATGCTTTCTCGCGTCCGCGCACGGCCGGCATCATCGCGATCGACCTGCGGCTCGACGACGAGCTGGTGGATGTCGCGCTCACCGACGGTCAGCGCGATGTCATGCTGATCGCCTCGGGCGGGCGCGCCATGCGCTTCAACGAGGGTACCGTGCGGCAGATGGGACGCACGGCTGCCGGTGTCCGCGGTATCCGCATCCCCGAGACCCAACACGTGGTCGCGCTGCTGGTGATGGAAGATGGCAAATCCGTCCTGACTGCGACCAGCAACGGCTACGGCAAGCGCACCCCGACCGAAGATTACCCGGCCAAGGGCCGCGCCGGTCAGGGCGTCATCGACATCAAGACGAGTGATCGTAATGGCGAGGTGGTCGGCGCGCAGCTGGTTTCCGAAGACGACGAGTTCATGTTGATCTCGAACGGCGGCACGCTGGTGCGCACGTCGGTCAACGAGATCTCGACACTCGGGCGCAACACCCAGGGTGTGCGACTGATCCGACTCGACGCGGGCGACACGCTTGCGCAGGTGGAACGTGTCGACGCGCTGGAGGGTGAAGAAGCGCCTGAGGAAAGCGACGAGGAAGCGCCGCAGACAGACACCGACGACGCTGCGGCGACGAGCAACCCGGATGGTGATAACGCTGCGGACACTGACGCGTCCGAACCCGAGGATTAAGATGTGCGCCCGCACAATTTCAGCGCGGGCCCGGCGGGACTCCCGGAAGCGGTACTGACGCGCGCGCGCGAGGAGCTTCTGGATTTTCGCGGCAGTGGCGCGTCTGTCATGGAAATCAGCCACCGTGGCCCGGTGTTCATGCGGCTCGCCGAGGAAATCGAAGTCCGGCTCCGGCGACTCATGCAGGTGCCCGACGACTACGCCGTGTTGTTTTTCCAGGGCGGAGCGACCTTGCAGTTTTCGGCGCTGGTCTGGAATCTGCTCGGCGACAGGGCCGGCGGTGATTATTTGGTGACAGGCTTGTGGTCTGACAAGGCGCAACGCATCGCCAGCAGCTTGTGCGACGCGCGGATTGCCGCGACCAGTGCTGACGCGGCCGGGGCGTACGCCCGCGTGCCACAACCCGCTGAATTCGATCTCGACCCGAACGCGGCGTGGTTGCATTACTGCCCCAATGAAACCGTACACGGCATCGAATTTCCCTACGTGCCGGCGAGCGGGGCGGTGCCGCTGATTGCAGATTATTCGTCGAGTATTTTGTCGCGCCCGATCGATGTGTCCCAATACGGCATGCTTTACGCTGGCGCGCAGAAGAACCTCGGCCCCGCCGGTATCACACTCGTTATCGTCAGGCGTGACCTGATACGCGAACCGGCTTCGGGCACACCGCCGGTGTTGAGTTATCTGGGTCAAGCCGGGCGTGAATCGATGCTGAACACGCCACCGACATTCGCCTGGTACCTGCTCGGTCTGGTGCTCGAGTGGGTGGAAGAGCAGGGCGGTACCGACGCCATGGCCGCGCGCAACGACAGCAAGTCCGGTGCGCTTTATCGTGCGATCGATGCCAGCAACTATTACTCGAACGCGGTCGACACCGATTGCCGTTCAAGGGTGAACGTCACC
Organism: uncultured Granulosicoccaceae bacterium; assembly: GCA_937941555.1. GTDB lineage: Bacteria > Pseudomonadota > Gammaproteobacteria > CALCKW01 > CALCKW01 > CALCKW01. The sequence goes on from CALDHJ010000213.1 coordinate 1,992, forward strand.
TTCGATCTGGCTGACCCGGCGGAGACGGCGACCTTTGTGGCGGAGGCGCAGGCAGCGCGGTTGCTGGCGCTCAAGGGGCACAGCGCCGTAGGTGGATTGCGTGCGTCGCTCTATAACGCGGTCAGTCAGCAGGCGGTCGACGACCTGGTGTCCTTCATGGCCGAATTCGAACGAACCCGGGGTTGAATGGCATGTCGGAAGATCCGCTTGCAGCCGTGCGCGTCGCAATTGACCGCATCGACAAGACGATACTGAAGCTCCTTGGTGAGCGCGCAGAGTGTGCAGAGCGCGTTGCCGAAATAAAATTGGCGAGTGATGCGGGTGCGGTCTTCTATAGGCCCGAGCGCGAAGCACAGATTCTGGCCCGCATCGCGCGCGACAACCCCGGCCCCTTGCCCGATCGCTCCGTTCAGGCAATCTACAAGGAGATCATTTCCTCGTGCCTGGCGCTTGAAGAGATCCTGCAGGTTGCGTGTCTGGGTCCGGCTGGTGGTTTTACCGAGATCGCCGCTCGGCGTCACTTCGGGCACGGACCGGATGTGCAGCCGCTGGCGTCGATTGAAGACGTG
>CALDHJ010000214.1 GCA_937941555.1 uncultured Granulosicoccaceae bacterium
GAGGCAGTGACAAGTCTTGCGGTATCGGGTTACCGATCAAAGCCCCGCTTCCGAGGCCCAGCAACCACTGAGTCGTCAGTACGGTGGCGAGATCGTCGGCCGTATCGAAGCGTGCATCCACTGGAAAGCCGCTTGTCGAAGTGTAGAAAGCCGGGAAGTCGTCACAACGGTAGCCGTAGACTGGAACGCCGCGGGTCTCGAGGTACTGCAGCGTCTTGCCGATGTCCAGAATGGACTTGGCGCCGGCGCAGACCACTGCGACCGGTGTTTGCGCCAGCTCTTCCAGATCAGCCGAAATATCCCAACTGGTCGCGACACCGCGATGTACCCCACCAATCCCGCCTGTCGCGAACACGCGAATACCCGCCTGATCGGCACACCACATGGTCGCCGCGACCGTGGTCGCACCGTCGGCACGCGCACACAGCGTGCGCGCAATATCCCGACGGCTGACCTTGATGACGTCGCTCGCTTGGCCGAATCGCTCAAGTTGTGGCGCATCGAGGCCAATTGTGATCTTGCCATCGATCAATGCAACGGTTGCAGGCACCGCACCCGCGTCGCGCACGGTTTGTTCGACCGCTCTCGCCGTATCGACATTCTGTGGCCACGGCATCCCGTGTGAAATGATCGTCGATTCCAGTGCAACCACAGGGTGCCCGTCGGCCAGCGCCGCCTGCACCTCAGGTTGAATGCGAAGAAATTGACTCATCACCTCGTTTGACTCCGTTGTATCTGAAACACTCGAACTCCGCGCATCCGAGTAGGCCGTCACAATTCCTGCGTTGAAACGGCAAACTCGACCCGACGACGATACACTGAATGCAATTCAGCCGTGCATGCTCAATCGAGCAACCCCCTCATGACAGGCCAAACCGCCGAAAATACGAACATCGCACGCCGAAACGTGCTCAAAGGGTGTCTGGCCGCGGCACTGTTACCGGTGTCAAAGGTAATCCACGCGGCCCCACAAGACCGCCGCTTGACGCTCTACGGTGTGCACACCGGGGAATTCCTCGATGTCGTGTACTTTCGCGACGGCGCCTACGATACGCAGGCACTCGCGCAGATCAACCACACGCTCCGGGATCACCGCGAAAACAAGAGCACGGCAATGGATGTCCACCTGATCGACTGGTTGCATCACTTGCACACCTCACTTGCAGCACCCGAACCCTTTCGCTTCATATCGGGTTACCGAACCCAGAAAACCAACAACGCGCTGCGTGCTGCCGGTCGCGGGGCTGCCAAACGCAGCTACCACCTCACCGGCCGAGCGATCGATATTTTTCCGCCAGGCGTGCCACTGTCCAACCTGGTCGAAGCCGCGCGGCAGAATGCATACGGCGGCGTGGGCCAATACACGCGCATCGGCTTTGTCCACCTCGATACAGGCCCTGCACGTCATTGGGTTCGCTGAGGCGCTGCTAACCACACTGCTTGTAGCAAGGACAGGCTGTCATGTGGTCATTGACCATCCCAACCGCCTGCATGAACGCGTAGCAGGTCGTTGGGCCCACAAACCGGAATCCCCGTTTCTTGAGTGCCTTACTCATCGCGGTGGACACTGGCGTCGACCCGGGCACATCGGCCAGTGACGTGAATCGGTTGCGCTGCGGTGTGTCGTCGACAAAAGCCCAGATCCAATCCGAAAAGGCCCCCTCGACTTTCTCGAGTGCAAGAAGCGCTTGCGCGTTGCCAACGATCGCCTCGACCTTGCCGCGGTGACGGATGATGCCGGGATCAGCCACCAGTTTGTCGATCTTGCTCTGGGAGAAACGTGCCACCTTTTCGGGATTGAATCCGGCAAAGACCTTGCGGTAGTGCTCACGCTTTTTCAGTACCGTGATCCAGGACAATCCCGCCTGCTGACCCTCGAGGTTGAGGCATTCGAACAGATGGGTTCGGTCACGGTCAGGTCGGCCCCATTCGGTGTCGTGGTAGGTAACATAGAGCGGATCATCACCGCACCAAGAGCAACGTTTTCCTTTCATCGGGCTGCATTGTGAGATGGCGGACAACAACGGTACCATTGCCTCGACCATGATCTCTACATCCCCAAGGCCCCTGATCCTGCTCGCGCCGATGGAAGGGGTGATGGATTGGCGTATGCGCGATCTGGTGACGTCCTATGGTGGATACGATCTGTGCGTTTCGGAATTCATTCGCGTCGTCGATCAACTTCTGCCTGTGCGGACCTTTGAGCGATTGTGTCCGGAGCTGCAGCGCGGCAGCGCCACCAGCTCGGGCACACCGATGCGCGTGCAACTGCTCGGGCAATCGCCCGAGTACATGGCAGCCAATGCCGAACGCGCCATCGCACTGGGATCTCCGGGCATAGACCTCAACTTTGGTTGTCCGGCCAAGACGGTCAACCGCCACCATGGCGGTGCGGCGCTGTTGGCCACTCCCCACTGCATTCACGACATCGTCAGACGCGTGCGAGAAGCGGTGCCAGATAGGCTCCCGGTCACGGCCAAAATGCGGCTCGGTTGTGACGATGCGTCGCTTGCGATCGACAATGCATCAGCCATCGCCGATGCGGGTGCAGACTGGTTGGTGGTGCACGGCAGGACGCGCGCGCAGGGCTACCGCCCCCCGGTCGATTGGGAATCAATCGGCAAGGTTGTTCAAGCGGCCCGCATTCGCGTCATTGCCAACGGCGATATCAACACGCCGGAAGACTACGCTCGCTGCCGCGACATCACCGGCTGTGACGACGTGATGGTTGGCCGGGGTGTGCTGGCCACGCCAAATCTTGCAAACGTGCTGCGAGGTCATGCATCGCCACTGCCCTGGTCGGATATCGCAGCGGCCTTGCTCCGCTACGCCGACTACGACCAGTTCAAGAAAGCCGATCACTACCTGACCGGCCGGCTCAAGCAGTGGCTCAAGAATCTGGTGCCACACTACCCCGAGGCCGAGGCGCTTTTTGTTCAGATTCGCACACAACGTGCAGCAGAGCCGGTCTTGCATTGCATCAAGTTGAGCGCCACCTGAACGCACGTGCGGCCCAGTACACAAGCCCCGTCCAACCGGTTTGTCGCACACGGCGCCTAGGCTGCGACAGGCTGCGCGTGCGCCAGCAGTTTCTCGTAGAGCGGCTGCGCCTGATCGAGGATACGCTGCAGGTGTGACGGCAGAGTCCCGGTCTCCGGCGCACGCGCCGGGCCGAATCCGGTACTGGCCCACACTGATGCATACCAGTGCGGAGCCCAGGCACCGTCTGACGCACGCGCGCCCGCCGGCCAGCTCAGCATGGCGGACGAAAACGCTATCCCCCAACGCGAGCACATCATGCGCAGGTGTGCCTCGGGGGCGGTGAGAAAGACATCGGAGTCGACCACCACCGGAGCCTCCCCAATACGATCGGCCACATGCTGAAACACAGCCCACTGTTGTTCGATACCGATGTCGTCCAGCGACACAGACTCACGTTTCAGGGAATACGACAGCAGCACCCGTTTCGGGTCCCTGAGTAAAAAACCGTGCTGCAATGCCGACAACCAATCGCGCGACATGTCGGGTAACAAGTGGTGGGTCATGTGCTTCTGGTAGAACACATCGGCCCCGTCACAGGGCGCGCCACAGCGCGCGGCAACACGTACCCAGTCCGGTTCGCCTGCGGCAATCACAGCCTCTCGCATGGGATGCTCGATACCGGTTGTCTGCAGGTAAGCGGCATAGAGTGGCTCGTCCCAGACAACCGTGTCGGCCCGGTTTTCAAACGCGCGCATCATCGCTGTCGACAGGTTGCGCGGCCCGGACCACATGGCTATGTTTGTAGTCATTTATTTTCAATCACTTAGCGGTGCCAATTCGCCACCAGTGGCGACCCTGAGGGTGGCACTTGATCATTCTCGGCACCTGGCCGATACCTTAAGTAGTTCGCAGCATGCCCTTGCGCTGCGAACTGTGCCACATTCATTGATTCCGACTGCACGCCGTTCGAGCCAGCCCGATGCGATTCAATCCTCTGCGATCCAGCAAGCCGCCTCCGCCGCCACCGGTGAACGGGCTGCTGCTGACCGGAGGCGGCGCCCGCAACGCCTACCAGGTCGGGGTGCTGCGCGCGATCGCCGAGATGAACACCGCCCAGCGCCACTCGCCTTTCCAAGTGATCAGCGGCACCTCGGCTGGCGCCATCAACGCCGGCGTCTTGGGCGCGCGCGCGAGTCACTTCGCCGCGGCCGTCGAGGAGCTGGAGCGGGTCTGGAGCCGTCTCCACATCCAGCAAATCTACCGAACAGACAGCGTCGCCACCCTGCGCAGCGCAGCCGGGCTCTTGTGGCAACTGGTACGCGCCCGCAGTGTCGAGGAGCAGCCACACGCGATTCTCGACAACAGCCCGCTGCGCGATCTGCTCAACCGCCGTATCAACGTGCAACGCTTCGAGCGCAGCATCAGTGCCGGTCACCTTCGCGCATTGGCGATCAACACGACCTCCTACGCCACCGGGCATTCGGTCACCCACTACATGGGCGCGGACGACATCGACGATTGGTCGGTCTCCCGACGCCAGGGCGTTCGCACAGCACTCAACATCGAACACCTGATGGCGTCGAGCGCGATACCGCTTGTGTTTCCCGCAACACGCGTTGGGCTCGAATACCATGGCGACGGGGCAATGCGCCAAAGCTCACCTTTGCACCCGCTGATCAAACTCGGCGCCAATCGCCTGTTGGTGATCAACGGCTCCAACCCGAAAGCCGAAATCGACAAGCCCAATACCACACCGCAACCCTATCCGTCGCTCGGAAAAATCGGTGCGTACCTGTTCGAGTCGTTGTTCCTGGAACAACTCGATGCCGACGTCGCACGACTTGAACACTACAACGCGCTGCTTGATCAGTTCCCGGGCCACACGCTGGAGACGCACGACCGCGTACTGCAACCCATGCAGTGTCTGGTCATTTCTCCAAGTGAAGACGTACGGGAAATTGTCGGGCGACACATGCGTTCGTTCCCTAAATCGATGAACGTGGTACTTCGTGTTCTCGGCGCACACAAGGCAGAAGGGCGCCAGATCAGCAGTTACCTGTTATTTGAGACACCATTCTGCCGCGAGCTGATCGAACTCGGTTACCGCGATGCGCTCGAGAAACGGGACGCTATCTGCAATCTGCTCTCGATTGGCGACAACCCGGCCGCCGCGCAATCTGTTGCAAACCGCTGACAGCGCGCAATCAGTCGATCCCAGCGGCAAGCTCAGTCCCTTGTTGGATAGCGCGTTTGGCATCGAGCTCCCCGGCTTGGAGCGCACCACCGATGCGGTGTATTCGATTCTCAGCGAGTGAGCCGCTAAGAGCTTCTGCCAAGGCAGCATTGGGCTGCTGCCCCGCACACACAACGACTGTGTCCACCGCCAGCAGGCGTGGTTCGCCGTCGATCGTCACGTGCAGACCCTGATCGTCAATGCGCTCGTACTGCACCCCCGCGAGCATCTTGACGCCGTGGTTCTTGAGGTTGCTGCGGTGAATCCAGC